>NZ_JAXLWP010000023.1:0-134645 GCF_046328425.1 Kouleothrix sp. | reverse complement strand
GATTTTCCGCGCAGCGCGGAAAATCGACGCACGATGATCAAAAAGTACCGTGCTGCCGCAGGTACCATGCACGGCTTCGGGAAGCCGAACACAGAACTGCGTAAGTCCTAGTCATATATAAAGGAGATCACACAATGACAGTGCCATGCAACCACCTCGACCAGATCCAGCAGGTGACGCCAAGCGCCCAGGGGTGCGAGGACTGCCTGAAGACCGGCGACCGCTGGGTTCATCTGCGGCTATGCCTGATCTGCGGCCATGTCGGCTGCTGCGACAGCTCGAAGAACAAGCACGCCACCAAGCACTTCCACGCCACCGGCCACCCGCTGATCCAGTCGTTCGAGCCGGGCGAAAACTGGCTGTGGTGCTACGTCGATCAGGTGATGCTCGAGCCCGCCGAGTGATCCATCAGGCAGCTTCTTAAGCCTAGTGGTAGGAACACACACAGCGATGATCATCAAACGCAACTTCGACCCGCGCAAAGTCGCCACATATGTCTGGAAGGATGTGACGCTAGCGCTAGCGGTAGCAGTCGCCGTCTATGCTGCGGTGGCGCTGCTTGGCTGGAGCTTTGTCGCCCTCTCGTTCGCGCCGATCGGCCTGCTCGGCGCCGCGCTTTCGATTTTCCTCGCGTTTCGCGCCAACACCTCGTTCGCGCGCTGGGGCGAGGCAGCTCAGGCGTGGGCGGCCATCACTGCCGCCAGCCGCGTGTTTGGCCGCCTGGTGGTAACGTTTACCGACTCGCACCGCCACACGCCGCAGTACAAAGAAGAGCTGGCCGAAGCCTTCAAGCGCGAGCTGGTGTACCGCCAGATTGCCTGGGCCAACGCGCTGCGGCTTGAGCTGCGCGGCCAGGCCAGCTGGCGCGAGATCGAGCAGTTTCTGCCGCCGGCCGACAGCGCCGCGCTGCGCCAGCAGCCGAACAAGCCGCTCTACCTGATGAAACGCCAGGGCCAGCGGATCTACGACGGCATGGCCAGCGGCACGCTGCAAGGCTTCGATAGCTTCCAGATGGAGGGCCAGCTCGCGGTACTTGCCGCGCAGCAGGCGGTGTGCGAGCGCATCAAAGCTATTCCCATCCCGCGCCAGTACGATTACTTCACACGCGTGTTCGTGCGGGTGTTTGTGGTGCTGCTGCCGTTCTTCCTGGCCAAAACGCTTGTGGCCGACGGCGTGCCGTGGCTGGTCGTCCCGCTCAGCGGCGTGATCGCCTTCCTGTTCACCGTGATCGAGCGCACCGGCGCCGTCAACGAGGATCCATTCGAAAACCACATTACCGATGTGCCGCTCTCGGCCGCGTGCCGTGAGATCGAGCGCGACCTGCGGGCGATGCTGGGCGAAGCCGACCTGCCGCCCAGCCTTGAAGCACAAGACGGCTATCTGTTCTGATACCCAACCTGGCTGACGCGTGCTTATGCTGGGGTTCGGGGGCGGCAATGCCGCCCCGATATCTCTATGTTGTGATGCCCTGCCTGTCTTCGACGGGCAGGGCATCACAACAAGAACGTGATCAAGCGGCGTCGGTATCAGCCGCGTCGCGCGCCGGCTCGCGCTCGACGCTCAGCAGCACCAGGTTCAGATCGCGGATCTTGGCCAGCACCCCGAACAGCGCGCTCTGGTCGGGCAGCCAGCCGGCGAGCAGCGTAGTGCCATCGGCCTCGCGTCGCAGCTCCAGCCCCGCCAGCCACTCGGCCCAGCGCGGCGCCAGGTGCCCGGCGACGCGGATGGAATAGCGCGCCATCAGCCGAGCCTTTCGGCCGGCGCCGCCTGAACCGCCGGCGTGCGCGGCCTGCGCCACAGCAGCACGGCGCCGTAGAGCAGCATCAGCGTCATCACAATCGCGCTCATCAGCGGCGTGGGCAGCCAGCGCGGCGTGATATAGCTGAAGCGCAGCGCCGAGTTCGACAGCGCGTGGATGAGCATGGCCGGCCACAGCGCGCCGGTGCGCAGCACGATCGCCGCCATGCCGATGCCAAAGGCGCAGACGCCCACCACCTGGAATAGCGTCACCACCAGCGACGCGCCGTAGACCACGTTGGCCAGGTGAACCAGCCCGAACAGCGCCGCAGACACCAGCACCGCGCGTGTGGTGCCGCCCGGCAGCAGCGCCCGCAGGATGAACCCGCGAAACACCAGCTCCTCGCTGAAGCCGACCACCAGCTCCATGAACACGAGAAACGCAAACGAGCCCCAGCTTTCGATCCGCAGCCCGGCGGCCAGCGGCAGCGCCGCGAACAGCACCGGCAGCGCCAGCAGCCCTGCGTTGCGTACCTGGCCGCCCGCCGGCTCAAAGCTGCGCCAGCCGATCCGCACGGCGAGGGCCGCCGCGAGCAGCGCCAGCGCGATCTGCCCGAGCGCCCGAACCGCGCCGACATCGATGCTCGGCAGCGCCCACGGCAGCAGCAGCCCGCTGCCCAGGCCAATCGCCAGCCAGCCGATCGTGATCGCCGCCGTAAAGATCATGGGCCGCTCGAGCATCAGCCGCTTGATTGCAGAGTGCATGGTTGCTTCCTTTCGCCTCAGTGCTTCGCTTCAATGCGGCAAGTATAGCCCGCTGCCCTGCTGCGCAGCCTCTATCGCGCGATAGAGCCTGAGGTAGAGATCCGCCGCCAGCGGCAGCCGCGCAATCTCTATCCGCGCCTCTACCTGCCGGTAGATGCGCTGCGCCGCGCGCCGCGCTATGCTGGCGCCATACAGAACGCACGGCACAACAAGGAGGCAGCGATGAACACAAACCCAAATGAAACCACGCGCCTGGACGACCGAGCCGAGCGGCGCAGCCAGCGGCAGGCGCGGCGCGCGGCGCGGTACGGCGTCGGCGGCGGCTCAATCGCCGGTGGGGTGTTCCTGGTCGGGCTGGGGATGCTGGCGCTGACCGGCTGGTGGTGGCCGGGGATCATGCTGGTAATCGGCGCGGCCTCGGCGGCCGAGCTCGCGCGCCGCGGGCAGGTCGCCGCCGCCGCCGCAACGTTTGTTGGCTTCGCGGCCATCCCGGTCGGCATCGCGCTGTTCGCCGCGATCAACGTGCCGTGGCTGCCCGTCGGCGCGTTTGTGCTGATCGCGCTCGGCCTGATCTCGCTGGCGCGAACGGTGGCGCCCGCAGGCGAGCCACAGGAATAAGCGCGGGCGCATAGCCGTACGGCTTCGCCGCCCCCGAAATTTCGGTTTGAGATGCCTGCCCGGCTTCGCCGGGCAGGCATCTCAAACCGAAAGCGAGCAAGCTGCCAGGCGCCTGCCGCGCTGCTGCGAGCGCTCGATACAACAAGCGGAGCGCGGTAGAAAATTCTACCGCGCTCCGCTCGTTTAGTGCACTATTTTCAAGCGCCCAGCGCATGCATTGCTGCGCTGCTCAGGCCAGTGGCGACCTCGGCGGGGCTCGAACCCACAACCTTCAGCTCCGGAGGCTGACGCTCTATCCAATTGAGCTACGAGATCACGCCAATTTTGAGGCAGCTCGATTCTAGCATTCATGCGCGCTCATGTCAAGGTGCGGACTGGCTGTAGCAGGGCGGATGATGCCCAAACGCGCCAGTAACCCCGCGTGCGGCCCAAACGTCTGATAGAGCGTGCAGATACAGATTGTTCAATTCACGCCAGTTGTTGGCGTAGGCACGATGATCATCTATGCAATCTGTATTATCTGTGGTGATTGCTCTATAAGCAGGGGCGGCCGCACGAGCGCGGCCACCCGGCAGCAGCAACACAGCAGGCTCATCCAGGCACGCTGCCCAGATCGCATAGTTTCACAGAACAGAACTGAAACCATCTGGAGGAATCTCGATGCGTATCTTCCGCTGGGTTGGCATAGGCATTGGCGCAATCGTCGGCCTGATGCTGATCGCCCTTGCCGCTGCGTATATTGCCAGCAACGCGCGGCTGAATAAGACCTACCAGATCGCCGACGAGCAGATCGACATCCCCACCAACGCCGCGAGCCTGGCGCGCGGCAAATACCTCGTCACCACAATCGGCCAGTGTGTCGACTGCCACGGCGACAACCTGGCGGGCCGCGAGTTCTTGAACGCGCCTGGGATCGTGCGCGCCGTCTCGGCCAACCTGACATCGGGCAAAGGTGGCGTGGGTGCGACATTCAGCACTGCCGACTGGGTGCGCGCGCTGCGCCATGGGGTTGGCTCGAATGGCCAGCCGCTGCTGATCATGCCTTCGCAGAACTTCAACCACCTCAGCGCGGCCGACCTCGGCGCGATCATCGCGTATGTCAAAAGCGTGCCGCCAGTAGACAACGTGCCCGGCTCCAGCGAGGTGCAGCTGCTTGGCCGGGTGCTGTTCGCCGCAGGCCAGATCGACGCGCTCGCGGCCGAGAGCATCGACCATAGCGCCCCGCCGCCGGCCGACCTGCCGCACGGCGCCACGGTCAGCAACGGCCGCTACCTGGTAACGGTCGGCGGCTGCGCCGACTGCCACAACAAGGCGCTTTCGGGCGGGCCGATCACTGGCGCGCCGCCGAACACCCCGCCGGCCGCGAATATCACGCCGGGCGGCGAGATCAGCGGCTGGACCGACGCCGACTTCGTCAAAACGATCCGCACCGGCACCAACCCGGCCGGCAAGCAGCTCAGCACATTCATGCCATTCAAATACCTCGGCCGCCTCACCGACGATGATCTGAGGGCGATGTACCTGTACCTGAAGACAATCCCGGCCAAGCCGACTGGGGCGCAGTAAGACGTTCGCCAGAGCGACCAGGGGGCCGGGCAATGCGCCGGCCCCTTGTTTATGCCGGAAATCCCGCGCGGGGCAGGCGGCGTATAAGTGGGCAGATCAGGCAGAGCCGCGCGGGCGCAAACCGGCCGCGCGGTAGCAGGCGTCGATCAGGCGCATGTTCGCAACCGCGTCGGCGGCGGGCGTAAGCACCGGCGCGCCACCGCGAATTGCCGCAGCGAAGGCGCGCAGCTGGTAGGTGTAGGTTGTATCGCCCTCAAGGCGCTCGTGGCGCACGGCGCCGGGCGTCTCAACGGCGATCGAGTGGAAATAGTGCGGCAGAAATGGGAAGTTGACGCGCATTGTGCCGGCGCTGCCGTGCACCAGCGCGCTGGCGCGCAGCAGCCGGGCCGAAAGCAGCGCGCAGGTAACCGCCCCGCTGCGTCCATCCGCGAACGCAAACTCGGCGCGCATCAGCCTATCGACCTGGGGGCGAAAAAGGCGCGCGCGTGCCGACACCACCTGCGGCTCGGCGCCGGCGAGAAAGCGCAGCAGGTTGATCGCATAGCAGCCCACGTCCATCGCGGCGCCGCCGGCCAGATCGTAGCGAAACTGAATGCTGCTTGGGCGCAGCAGCGGCACGCTGAACTCGGTCTTGATCCGCCGCACCTGGCCGATCTCGCCGCTGGCGAGGATCGCGCGCAGCCGGGCGGCCAGCGGATGGTAGCGGTAGTGGAAGGCCTCGACGAGCAGGCGGCCGCCCGTTTCGGCGGCGCGCGCCAGCTGCTCGGCCTCGCGGGCATTGGCCGCCAGCGGTTTCTCGCACAGAACATGCTTGCCGGCCGCGAGCGCGCGCAGGCTCCACTCGGCGTGCAGGCTGTTGGGCAGCGGAATATACACCGCGTCGATCGCCGGATCGGCCAGCAGCGCGGCGTAGGAGGCGTGGACGTGCGGAATGCCGTGGCGCGCCGCAAAGCGCCGCGCGCGCGCGGGGTCGCGCGCCGCCACGGCGACGAGCGCAACCTCGGGCAGCTGGCGGCAGGGCTGCACCAGCGCGTTCACTGCGATCGGCGCCGCGCCGAGCGTCGCAATGCGGAGCGTTCTTTCTGCCATACGCACTCTCGTAACCTGACACGAGTTACGCGGTGTCCTGCCGCGTGGGAGGTTTGGAGGGCGCAAGCCCTCCAAAATCATCTCTTTTGGCTGGTCGCGACCAGCCAAAAAGGAAGTTTTCGGGGGCAGCAGAGCCACCCCGAACCCCGACCACGTAGCTCGTGTCATTTGACAGGTCTTACGCGGTGCGCGTTTTGCCTTCGGCAGAGCGGTACTTTTTCATGGATGGTGCTGAGAAGGTGGCGCTTTGCGCCACCTTCTCAGCACAAAAGAAAGCGAAGTACCATGCTGCCGCAGGCAGAAGGAGCCGATATCGCAGGCGACCGCGTCCTTCCTGTAATTTGACGAAACGCGCCGGTGTAGCGTAAGCTGCCGCCAGGCAAACTCGCGCCGGAAACACGGAGTGTACCAATGCCCGCGCCACCCGAGACAATGCCATGGCCCGAGCGGCTGATCCGGAAATTTCTGATGTCGCGGCCCGGCATCTGGTATGGCCGCTACATCTTGCCGTACCTCGATCTGCCGCTGCTGTACCTATCGCGCGGGCGGTATAGCATGTCGCCGGGGCAGCCGATTCTGCTGCTGTTCACCACCGGCGCGCGCAGCGGCAGGCGGCGCGCAACGCCAATGGTGTACCTGGCCGACGGCGACCGGCTGATTGTGATCGCCTCGAACGGCGGGCGCGACCGCCACCCCGGCTGGTACTACAACCTGCGCGCCCACCCGCTGGTCACCGCGTTTGTGGCCGGCAGGGCCGGCCGCTACCAGGCGCGCCTCGTCGAAGGCGACGAGCGCGCGGCCCTGTGGCGCATGGCGCTCGAGTACTACGAAGGCTTCGCGCTCTACGAGCAGCGAACGGCGCGGCGCATTCCGATCTTCGTGCTCGAGCCGCTGCGGTAGCGCGGCAGGCCGCGCTGGCGTCACGCGCTGCCGAGCGCCGCGCCGCACACTGGGCAGCGGCCATCGCGCGGCGCGCCGGCGACCCATAGGCCGCACGCCGCACACGAGAAGCTCAGGATCTGCGCGGCTTCGAGGCGCGGATCGAGCGCGGCAGGCCCGAGCGCCGCGCGCAGCTCGGCGTGGCTGGCCGCCGCGAGCAGCTCGGCGCGGTCGACCCGATCGCCAGCCAGCGTCAGGTCGAGCAGCATGCCCGCGCAGATCGTATGGCGATCGCGCACATTCGCGAGCGCCTGCTGGTCGATCGTGAGCGTGAACTCTTCGTCGGGCGCGCCAACCTGCACGGCAGTCAGCGTCACCGTGTCGCCGCCAAAAAAGCCGCCAAAATTGTGAACTTCACGCACCGCGATGCGGCGAGCCTCTTCCGCCACACCTGCCTCCTTTACACCCGTACGCGATCCGCATCATAGCGGCAGAGCGCAGAGCGATTGGCCATCCTGGTGCGCTCGGGCGACACCCACAGGCGCGCGATCGCTGCGCTTGGCTATAGTAGCACAGCCCACGCCATTGCGCCGCGACGCGGCACAGATCATACGCTCTTCGCTTGAGCACTTTAGGACTTACACAGTTGCGCTGTTCGGCTTTCCGAAGCATGCATGGTGCCTGCGGCAGCACGGTACTTGTTGATCATCGTGTGTCGATTTCCGCGCTGCGCGCGGAAATCGACACATCCAAAAGGAAAGTACCGCTCTGCCGAAGTCTGAGCGCGCCAACTGCGTAACTTCTAAGCAATTCGGGGCGGCTTTGCCGCCCCAGAACCCCCGCCACACAGCAAGTGATAAGCCAGAGTTGGTATCACTCGTTCTGGCCGGCTGCGGCACCGGCAGCGGGGCAATCGAAGCACGGCGGATCGCTCTGGCAGCAGGGGCGCTCGTATGCGGGCGGCTCGGCGGCCGGGCAGCCCAGGCACCGGCCGCTCCGCTGCTCGGCCGGCGTGCGCAGAAACCGGCCGCACCGCGCGCAGACTGGCGGCAGTCGCCGCTCGCCGCTTGCGGGTGTGCTCGCGCTCACGCTATTTCTTGGCCAGGAACCACGCCACCAGCGCATTGGCGTGGCCATGCCCCATGCCGTGGTTGGTCTTCAAGTAGTTCACCAGCTCCGAGTGCTTCGTCGGCCCTGCTTTCGCCAACACGTCCATCCAGTGCGCAATCGGCTGGCCATACTTTTTCTCGATAGATGGAAAGTAGGACGCTGGGCCTTTGACTTTTTCTTCGTCGGACACGTTTGGCTCCTTTCTTAACGGCACGGCTTACGCGGTTCCTCGCACCTGGCGTGTTTGGCCTCGGCAGACATGATGCGCGGCTAGCGGATCTGCTGCGCCGCTGTGCTGCTATCGAGCCGGGCGCGCGCCAGCGCGAACCAGCCAAGCGGCACCAGCCGGACGCTGGCATCCTCGTCGTAGTACGCCAGCGCGCCGCGCTCGAAGTACTGCGTAGGCCGCGCGACACCCACCGCATCGGGCGCGCCAAACTCTTCGGTGATCGGTGCGCCCAGCAGCTGCGCACCATCGTGCTGCTCCCAGTCGGCCAGAAACGCCTCGCGCAGCGTATGGCCGGTGCTGGAGAAATAGCGCACGCCCGGCGGCTCGTCGGCGGGCGGGTGGCCGGTGGCGGCGCCAAGCGCGCGCCCTGCCAGCGCCATACGGCCAAGCGGCGCAGCCTGCACCAGCAGCGGCGTATCGGCCTGGTCGGGATGCAGCTCAAACAGCGCGCGCTCGAAAAACTGGCGCGCGACGCCGCCCGCTCGCTCGGGCGGGGCCAGCGGCATACCAAAGCGCGCGGCGCCGCCGTGCGCCCGCCAGAAACGCCAGATCAGCGCCGGCACCGCCATGCCATTCTCGCTCTGGTCCGCCGGCAGCGGCAGCAGCTCGGCGGCCTGGCGCAGCACCGCCTGCACGCCGGCCAGATTCTGCTCGAACTCAGGCTGGTCGCCGCTGGCCAGCTCGGGAGTTATCGCCGCGATGCCGAGCGCGCCGGCCCAATCGTGCATGCCGCCGGTGATCATATACTTCTGCCAGTAGCGGTCGTAGGTGTAGCCGGTGGCCGCAGCATAGGCTTGCGCCAGCGCGATCGACGGGGCGTGCTCGCAGAACGCCGGGAACACATCGCCGCCGGACGAGTGAAAAAAGATCACGCCCGAGGCATCGAGCAGGAAATCGCGAACCAGCTGGCTCTCGGCCTCGGACTCGGCGAACGGCCCGCCGGTGTCGGACTCGATGCCATACGCGCCCTGCACGTGGATGCGCCAATCGTTCTCGGGGCACGCGTCGGCGCTGGTGTCCATGTTGCGGTTGAGGTCGACGCCGCGGCCGTTGAAGCGCGTGCCCGCCGCAAGGCCATCGGGGTTGATGGTTGGGATGATATACAGCCGCACCTGCGCGGGCACCTCGGCTGAGTTGGCGCGAAAATAGTCGGCGAGCTGGCTGGCGAGCTGAAAAGTATTCGCCTCGGGGCCGCCGTGGGTATCGCCCACCAGCACGAGCTTGCGCGGCCCGCCGCCGATCTTCACGGCGGTGATCGGCCGGCCCTCGGCCGAGCTGCCGAGGGTCAGCTCGGCGATCTGGGTGGCGGCGCGGGCCGGCGCAAGCGGCAGCAGCGCCAGCAGCGCGATCAGTATAAGCGTTTGGTAGGGCAGCATGCAGCTCGCTTCATCTTAATCGAGCCGCTATTATAGCAGCATCCTCCTTTCCGCCGCTCAGCCGGCGCCACGCTGGCCGGCGCGAATTGTGGTCGCAATGATCCGAATTGCCTCGGCGCCCAGCTGCGCGCCGGGCGTCTGCGGCACCACGTAGCCATCGGGCCGCACCACCACGTCGAGCGTGGCTGCGGCGGCCTCGGGCGCGGCGGCCACCAGCAGCCGCACCTCGCTCCAGTCGGCGCTGTGGCCGGCGAGCCGGAACCAGCGCGCCTGCGGGTGGTCGGTGCTGAGCCAGCCCTGCTCGCGCACGAGGCGCTGGCCGGCCGGCACGCGCGGGCGGCGGATGGTCGGCGGGGTGCGGCGCTGGCGCGCGTGGCTGTGGCGATCAGGCATCGCCGGCACCGCACTCTGCCAGAAACGCGTTTTCGAAGCCGAGCATCCGCTGGCACAGCCCGCGCAGCTCGTCGCGCTCGCGCGCGCCCTCGGGCACGAGGTACTGCCAGTCGTGCTTGCAGCGCTCAAACACCTGCCCCGCGAACAGCGCCCACGGGCCGCCGATGTCGCTCTGGTAGCGCACGATCGCCTGGTGCTTGCCCGACACATAGCCGCGCGCCTGGCGCACCACCAGCGCCCCCGCAATGCGGCTGACAGCCGCCACCAGCTCTTTGGTGCCGGCCGGCACCTCGGGCGGGTACCAGGCCGGGATGCTTTTGCGCGTATAGCCAAAGAATGGGTCGAGCGCGTCGGGGAAGGCCACGTGGCGCGCGGCCAGGCGTTCCTCGCCGCGCAGCCGCGCAATAAACCGGCGCGCGTCGTCGGCGAGAGCCATGGCATAGCCGTCGTGCGCCGGCAGCGCCATTGACGGCCGGATGTCGGCCCCGTGCAGCGGCAGGCTGCCGAGCTTCAGCGCGACGCGCAGCGCCGGCGCAAGCCGGTCGAGCGCCGCCTCGGCAGCCACAACAGTGTCCAGCCGCACAGGGCTAGCCGCAGCGTACGCCTCGGCCAGGCTTTCGGCGGCGGCGGCCTCGGCGGGGCTGGCGAAATCGCCGGCAAACACGATCGCGCAGTCGATATCGCTCAGCGGCACGGTGGAGCCCTCGGCGGCGCTGCCCAGCAGGTAGTAGCCGCGCACGCGCGCCGGGAAGGCCGCCTCAAACGCGCCCACCAGCCCCGCGACGATCGGGCCGGCCGGCGCGCCCACGATGGAGTGCGGCATCACAGCGCGCCCAGGATCTCGCGCGCCGCGCGCTCGCCGCTGTGCAGCGCGCCGTGGACGGTAGCCGGGTTGTTGGCGAACACGGTGGCCTCGCCGGCAAAGTGCAGCGCGCCGGCCGGCGAGGCCAGCTGCGCGCGCATGCCGTGGAAGCCAGGCCGCACCAGGCTATAGCCGCCGCGCGCCCACGGATCGGCCGCCCAGTCTACCAGCATATGCGCCGCGTAGTGGCGGCGCGGCGCGTCGCCGAACAGCGCGGCGAGCGCGGCCAGGCCCTGCTCAAGCACCGCGTCGGGGCCGTGCGCGGCCACGCGCGCCGCGCGCTCGCCGGTGCTGAGCGCGGTGAGGATGGGCACACCCTGGCGCACCGCCCACCACACCGGCAGCGCGCCGGCGCCGGTCAGAAAGGTCATATCGGCATCCCAGAAGATCTCGTCGAAGCGGATGCTGAGCTTCATGGCCGGCGGCATCACAAGCGCGCCAATCGCCTGGCGCTGGGCCTCGGGCAGCGGCGGGTCGAATTCGACCGCGCCGGCCTGCAGCACCGCCAGCGGCAGCGTGATCACGGCGTGGCGCGCGCGAAACGTGCGCGCGTCGGCGCCTGTGCCGGCCTGCACCTCGACGCCCTCGACGCCCCAGCGCACGCGCGACACCGGCATATTCAGGCGAATATCGAGCCCGGCGGCCAGCGCGGCGAACACGAAATCGTAGCCCTCGAGAATACGAAAATCGCCCGGCCCCTTGTCCGAGAAGCGCAGCTCGTAGGCCAGCTCGGCGACGCTGATCGTCTCGGGCGTGGCGCAGTTGGCGTGCGCCAGGCGCACATCGGCGATGTGCGCCGCCAGCGCGCCGAACTCATGCGCGCGCAGCCACTCGCCCAGCGAGATATCCGGCCCATCGTAGGCGGCGATATCCTCTTCGAGCCGGAACACCGGCTGAAGATCGGCGCGCTGCTCGAACACAGCCGGGCCAACCAGCCGGCCATCTTCCAGCACAATACGGCGGCCGGCCCAGCGCGCGGCCGCGAAGGTATGCGCGCCGGCGCGGCGCACCCAGGCCCAGGTATCGGCCTGCTCGCCGTGGATAAACTCGGCGCCGCGCTCGACCGGCACCGGCCCAAATGTGTAATCGGTCCACACACGCCCACCGACGCGCCCGCGCGCCTCGAGCACAATCGCGCGGCGCCTGGCGTCGGCCAGGGCACGCGCTGCCGCCAGGCCGGCCGCCCCGGCGCCAACCACAACCACCTCTGCATCCATACAGGCCCTCACTCGCACCTAGCGATAACACCAGAAACGCGGTGGCCCGCGTCGTACGTCGATTCTGCCTGGCGCAGCGTTGATGCGCCCAGCCTTCGGCAGTTGCACCTGTGTGCGATGTTTCCGCGCGTAGCGCGGAAACATCGCACAAAAGATGATCGAGTACCATATAATACCAGAACTGGCGCGCTGGCTCTGAGCGCGCCATAGCAAGGAGCGAGGAAGGGGTGAAGCCCGTGGCCGAGAAAACCGAATTGCGGATCGAGCCGCCAGTGCCCGCTGGCGCGCTAGCCGAGCCCGCACCCGACGCGCCGCCCGCGCTGCCAGCACGCGGCGAGCCGATCGAGATCGTGTTTCCATCCTGGCGGCGCCTGGCGCAGTGGGCGCTCGTGGCGCTGGCGGTGTACGCCGTGTTCTGGCTGCTCTCCAGCGCCATCTCGGCCATGACGCCGTTTATAATCGGGCTGGTGCTGGCCTACCTGCTGCTGCCGCTGGTAAACCGGCTGGATCGCTGGATGCCGCGCCCGCTGGCGATCCTGACGGTCTACGTCGGCGGGTTTCTGGCAGTGTTTCTGGCAGTCGCCTACATCGTGCCGCCGGTGGCCAACCAGTTCCAGCAGCTGATCAGCAGCCTGCCCTCGCGCGATCAGCTATCGTCGTTCGGCAGCGGCCTGCTGCAGCAGTACCAGGATCGCGTGCCGCCCGAGATCAAGCAGCCGATCGAGCAGGGGCTGAACAGCGCGCTGCAGACGCTTCAGCGCAACTTCGCCACGTATGTGCAGGGCGCCAGCACATTTCTGTTCGGCCAGGTCCTGCAGATCCTCAACACGCTCTCGTTTCTGATCGGCTTTCTGATCGTGCCCTTCTGGGTGTTCTATGTGCTGAACGACCAGGCCAAGGGCCGCGGGTTTATCAACCGCATTTTGCACCCGCGCGTCCGCGCCGACTTCTGGAATGTCTGGGGCATCGTCAACCAGGTGCTGAGCGACTATATTCGCGGCCAGCTGCTGCTGGGCCTGGCGGTGGGCGTGATGGTGTGGATCGGGCTGATGATCCTGGGGCTGCTGGGCTTTGACGTGCCCTACACGCTGCTACTGGCGATCTTCGCCGGCATCACCGAGCTGGTGCCGATCATCGGGCCGATCCTGGGGGCGATTCCGGCGGTGCTGCTGGGCTTCTTCGCGTCGGAGAGCGGCTGGCAGGCCGGGCTGGCGGTGCTGGCACTGTACCTGCTGGTACAGCAGCTCGAGAATAACTTCCTGGTGCCGCGGATCATCGGCGAGAGCATTGGCCTGCACGAGGCGGTGCTGACGGTGGTGCTGATCGCGATGGGCCAGGTCTTCGGGCTGCTGGGGGTGGTACTGGCCGCGCCGGTGGCGGCGATCGGGCGCGACCTGTTTGTGTACGGCTATCGGCGGCTCGACGGCCTGAGCGCGGCGGCGGCGGCCCAGGAGGTTCACGCCGGCGGCAAGGCCGAGCAGAAGCAGCAGGGCAAGCCGGCGTAACGGTCGCTCGCGCAAAACGAGGCCAGGAAGGCCCGAAAGCAGCCAGTGCCACGGGCCCTCCTGGCCTCGTCGTGCAGGTGCCGGGCGCCTCAGCTAGCCGCGCGGCGGCGCAGCAGCTGGCGCGTGCGGCGCGGGCGTGGGTGGTAGTATGGGTCGCTCAGCTGGAGTCGGCGGTGCGTCTGCTGGCTTGTGCCGTCGACCAGGCCGCGCAGATACTGTTTCAGATCGCCAAGCGACGCGGCCTTATCGGCCAGCACCAGCACCCAGCCCTCGCGCGTCGTCGGCGCCGGGCCAAGCGGGTACATATGGCTCACGATCGCGGCGCACACAGTGTCGGGCTCGCCCTGCTCGGCGGCCCAGCGCGCGGCCACGGCGCCGTGGGTCGTGAGCGTACCCAGGCGCGAGTCGATATCGTGGATGATCGCGGCGCGCATGCACACGCGCTCGTCGGCGCGCAGCAGGCGGGCAAAGCGCGAAGAATATTTCACGGAGCGCAGCAGGTGATCGTGCTTGGGGATGCGATGGTGGATGTGGTCGCGTGTCTCGAGAACTTTGGGGTGTGAAAGCAGGTCGGCGATGTGCTCCATCGGTGAAACCTCCAGCAGAGCATGGTTTGAGTTTTATTTGTTCTACGTTATACCACAATCTTGGCCGCGCGTAAAAGACCTGTTGGTACCAATTGAGGGTGAGACGTTTGGCATGGCGCGCTTGTTGCGCGGCTACGGCGGGGGAAGCAGCCAGAGGGCAGCCGTCGGATCGCACCTGCTGCTGGGCATCCTCTCAGGCTAGCAGCTCGCCGGCGGCGCTGAACGGGTCGATCTCGCGCTCGGCCAGGCGCGTAAGCAGCGCGTCCCAGCCGCCGGCCAGGCGCGCACGCACGCGCTCGAGCGCGGCCTCCTGGACGATCAGCTCGAACTCGCGCGCCACGCGCTGGCGCTCGCGCGCCAGCTTCTGGCCGGTATCGGTGAGGTGCGCCAGGTGGCGCTCGACCTGCGCGGCAACCTGGGCGATGCCCTCTTCGCGCATCGCCACCGCCGGCACAATCGGCGGCTCCCAGCCATCGCGCGGCGGCCCGCCGAGGCGCAGCATCGCGCGCAGCTGGTGCACCGTCGCGTCGGCGCCCTCGCGGTCGGCCTTGTTCACCACGAAGATATCGGCGATCTCGAGGATGCCGGCCTTGATCGCCTGCACGTCGTCGCCCATGCCGGGCACCTCGATCACCATGGTGGTATGGGCGGCGCTGGCGATCTCGACCTCGCTCTGGCCGGCGCCGACCGTCTCGACCAGCACCATATCGAAGCCGGCGGCGTCGAGCAGGTCGATCGCGTCGCTGGTAGCGTGGGCGATGCCGCCAAGGCGGCCGCGGCTGGCCATGCTGCGGATGAAGATCCCGGGGTCGCCGCCGAGCGGCTGCATGCGGATCCGGTCGCCGAGGATGGCCCCGCCCGTAAACGGCGAGGTCGGGTCGACCGCGATAATGCCCACGGTTTTGCCGGCGCGGCGCCAGTGCAGCGCCAGCGCGTTCACCAGGGTGCTTTTGCCGGCGCCGGGCGAGCCGGTGACCCCAACGATATGCGCGCGGCCGGTGCGGCTGTAGATCGCGCTCAGCAGCGCGCGCGCCGGCGGCCCGCCGGACTCGGCCACGCTGATGCCGCGCGCCAGTGCGCGCCGGTTGCCGGCGAGCAGCGATTCAGCCAGTTCCACAGCGTTTCCTATCACGCGCCGCGCTGTGCGCCGGCGTTCTCCTGAATGAACTTGACGATGTCGTGCGTCGAGGCGCCAGGGCCATACACCGCCGAGATGCCGTGCTGCTCTTTCAGCACCGCCGCGTCGGCATCGGAGATAATGCCGCCCGCCACGACCAGCACGTCGTCCATGCCCTGCGCGCGCAGGAGCTGCATCACCCTGGGCAGCAGCGTCATGTGCGCGCCCGAAAGGATCGACAGCCCGATCACGTCGACATCCTCCTGGAGTGCGGCCTCAACGATCATCTGCGGCGTCTGCTGGAGGCCGGTGTAGATCACTTCCATGCCGGCGTCGCGCAGCGCGCGGGCGATCACTTTGGCGCCGCGGTCGTGGCCATCGAGCCCCGGCTTGGCGACCAGAACACGTATTTTTCGCTCCATTGGGAAGCTCCTTCTTGGTTCGGCCTGGCCAATTATACCATTTCTCAGGTGCCGGCAGAGTGATTGTTTCTCTACATAGGTTGTGCTGTGCGCCCTTTCCGCGCTGCGGCACGCCAGAAGCAGCCGCCTCGCCGTGCTGGCGCTCAGCGCTTTTTCGTGGGCGGCTGGCGGCCGAAGCGCCCGAGCAGGCTAGGCCGGGCCGGCGCCACGCCGCCGATCGACTCGAAGTCGTCCTCGCCGGGGCGCAGGTTCGGCCGGGTAAGCAGCCACTCCTCGCGGATGCGGCGGGCCTCTTCAAAGAACGCCAGCAGCTCGTCGCTGTCGCCGGACTCGACCTGATCGCGCAGGTCGATCAGCAGCTGGGCGGCATCGTTGAGCCAGCGCACCAGCGCATCCTGGTTCGTGAGGCAGATATCGCGGTGCATCTCGGCGTCGCCGGAGGCCAGGCGCGAGATATCGCGGAAGCCGGTGGCGGCCAGCGGCGCCATCTCTTTCCAGCCGGGGCTGCGGCCCACCACCGCGCTGAGCGCGGCCGAGAGCATAAACGGCAGGTGCGAGACGCCGGCGACATACGCGTCGTGCTCGGCCGGCTCGATATAGTAGACTTTGGCGCTGATCTGGCGCACCATGCTCTCGACAAGGTCGATCGCGGCCTGGCGCGCGCGCGGCGCGGGGCACAGGCAGTAGATCGCGCCATGGAACAGCGCCGGGTCGGCTGCATTCGCGCCGGCCTGCTCGCGCCCGGCCATCGGGTGGCCGCCCACGAAGTCCACGGTGGCCGGCAGCAGCTCGCGCGCCCAATCGATCACCTGGGCCTTGGTGCTGGCGACATCGGTCACCACCGCGCCACTGGGCAGCAGCGGGCCGATCTCGCGAAAGATGGCGGCGATGCTGCGCACCGGCGCCGCCACCACCACCAGCTGGGCCTCGTGCAGCGCGTCGGCCAGCGAGCGCGCCTCGCGGTCGATCGCCAGGCGACCGCGCGCGTCGCCCACGGCGCGCGGATTCTTATCGTAGCCGGTGATCACGATCGGGCCAAGCGGCGACTCTTTCGGGTCGGCGCCGCGCAGCGCCATGGCCAGCGAGGTGCCGATCAGGCCCATGCCGATGATTGTGACGCGGATCATGCTTTCTACCTTTGGTTACACTACAATAGTTATGTCATTATGACGTACGCAGTTGGCGAGCTCAGCCTTCGGCAGAGCGGTACTTTCTCATGGATGGTGCTGAGATGTTGGCGCTTTGCGCCAACATCTCAGCACAGAAGAAAGCGGAGTACCATGCTGCCGCAGGCAGAACAAGCCGATATCGCAGGCAACTGCGTAAGTCCTAGTCATGTAACAGGTTTGCGGCCGCGCAAGCGCTCTAGCGCTCGGGATCGGCGCGCACGAACGAAAGAAACAGCAGCTCGGCAACGCCGATCAGCAGCGCCAGCAGCAGCACCGGCGCCGGGCGCAGGGTGCGCAGCCCTGCCAGGATCACGCAGGCCGCGCACAGCAGGCCAACCTCGTGGGCTTGGCGGCGGGCGCGCCGCAGATCATACTGGCGCGCGCGCTGCCGAAACACCAGCGTGCCGATCGCGTACACTGGCGGCAGCGCCGCCGCCGAGACGCTCAGCAGCAGCGCCAGCGCCAGGATGAGGTATACCGGCAGCTCGGGCAGATCGAGCAGCCAGGCCGTCGGCGGCGGCACGAACGCCAGCGTGTAGAGCAGCAGAAACGAGCCGGCCACGCCCTCGAGCGCCAGGCCGGGCAGGCCGAGCCGGCGCTGGAATGGCACGAATGTGAGCAGGCCGGCGGCCAGCACCAGCGCGTAGAAGATCACGCGGATCGGCGCGAAGACCGGCAGGCCCGGGTCGATCTGGCCTACCAGCAGCGCCGCCAGCGCGCAGGCCCAGCACAGGCCGGCGGCCACCGCCAGCAGCAGGCCGGCGCGGCGCGGCGGGCGGGTATCGGCGGATGGCAGCATAGCGCTCACAGGTCGGCCGGCTCGTCGCCGCGGGCGGTGAAGTACACGCCGAGGTACGGCAGGCGGCTATCGCCGGGAAACGGGTCGAGCTTCAGCGAGACATCGTTCTCGCCGCCGATATCGCGCAGCACCGTGAGGCGAACTGTGTCGTTGGGGTGCAGCGTGCGCAGGTACTCGCGCAGGTCGCGCGCGTCTTGCAGGTGCTTCCCATCGATCGCGACGATCGTGTCGCCGCGCTGCACGCCACCGCGCGCGGCCGGGCCGGTGCGGTCGAGCCGCGTCACCAGCACGCCAAGCGGCGGCAGATCTTTGCGCTCGGCGATCTGAGTCGCGAAGATCGCCTGCTGCTCGCGCCCGGCCAAGTCGCGACCCATGATCCATCCGCCCAGGCCGCTCAGAAAAGCGCACCAGACGCACAGGCCCGCCGCGCCGGCGATCAGCCAGGGCAGCCGCACCCGCCGCTCGAATCTCATCAACTGCTCCAGAGCTACACACGCGACCGTCCCGTGATTCTACTCGTTCGCACGCCGAGCGTCAAGCCTGTGCCCGCCGGTAGAAGCGTTCTCTATTGCCAAAACGCCGCCCGCAGGCTACAATAGGCACACGGCGTTTCGCCTTTTTTTAACCCGTGCCGGAGTGCGCGCATGGCCGAGCAAGCGCATATCTTGGTCGTCGACGACGACGCCAGCATACGCCGGATGCTGCAGCTGCTGCTGAACGAGACTGGCTACCGCGTCTCGACCGCGTCGACTGGCGAAGAAGCGCTGGCCTATATGGATCTGGTCACGCCCGACCTTGTGCTGATGGACCTGATGCTGCCGGGCATCAACGGCCAGGAAGTGACCGAGCGGATCAAGGCGCAGCCCGACAAGCCGTTTGTGCCGGTCATACTCGTCACCGCGCGCAACGACCCGAAGTCGAAGGTGATGGCACTCGACGCCGGCGCCGACGATTTTCTGGTGAAGCCGGTTGAGTTTGCCGAGCTGCTTGCGCGCGTGCGCGCGATGCTGCGGCTGCAGCGCAGCCAGCGCTCGCTGCGCGCCGAGCAGCGCAAGACCGAGCTGCTGCTGCACCTGACGCGCGAGCTTGGCACCACGCTCGACCTTGAAGAGCTGCTGACGCACTTCCTCGACAAGCTCGCCGACGCGGTCGGCGCGGTGCGCGCAAGCATCATCCTCACCACCGACCAGCAGCCGCGCCTGTTTTCGAGCATCCGCAACCGCCCCAAGGTCGTGCCGGCCGACATCCTGCGCGACGGCATTGCCGGCTGGGTGCTGCGCGAGCACGAGCCGGCGATTATTCTCGACACGCGCGACGACACGCGCTGGGTCGCCACGACCGCGCACCAGCAGATGGTGCGCAGCGTCGCGGCGGTGCCGATCGTGCGCGAAGACCGCGTGCTGGGCGTGATCACGCTGGTGCACCACACCCCCGGCTACTTCACGCCCGAGCACCTCAGCCTGCTCGACTCGGTGGCGGCGCAGAGCGCGATCGCGCTGGAGAACGCCGAGCTGTTCCGGCTGACACGCACCCAGAACGACCTGCTCGAGCGCCGCAACGAGGAGCTGCAGCGCATCAACCAGGTGAGCCGGCTGCTGACCGAGCTGATGCGGCCCGAGCAGCTGGTGCGGCTGGTGGCCTACCTGGTGCACCTGACATTCGGCTACCCCAGCGTGACGATCCTGCTGCGCGACAACGACGACCTGGTGGTGCGCGCGGTGGCCGGCATCGCCGACGAAGAGTCGCGCATGGGCCGGCGCCTGCCGATCGGCCAGGGCATTGCCGGGCACGCGGCCATGCAGCAGGAGCCGCTGTGCGTGGCCGATATCCGCGCCGACGCGCGCAGCAGCGTGTCGATCAGCGGCGACGACACGCGCTCGCAGCTGGCGGTGCCGATCCTGACGGCGCGCGAGGTTTTTGGCGTGCTGAACGTCGAGAGCGCCAGCTCTGGCGCGTTTGGCCCGAACGACATCCGCCTGCTCGACACGCTCTCGGGCCAGCTGGGCGTGGCGCTCGAAAATGCGCAGCTGTTCGACACCGAGCAGCGGCGGGTGCGCCAGCTTGGCCACGTCAACTCCATGTCGGTGGCGATCACCGCCCAGCTCGACGCCAGCGCCAACTTACGCATTGCGGCGGCGGCCGTCGCGGCGATCTTCGGCATCGAGCAGTGCGGCATTGTGATGCTTGGCGACGAGCGGCGCGGTGGCCTGCGCGTGGTGACGCACAGCGCCCAGCCCGCCAGCTCCGGCGCGCAGTTGCGCTTCCCGCTGCCGCTGCACGACTTGGCCGCGCTCGACATCCGCACTGTCCAGGTGATCGGCGCAGGCACTCACGACGAGCAGCTCGCGCCGGTGCGCGAGCTGCTGGCACACGGCCACATCGATACGCTGGTGCTGGCGCCGCTGCTCAACGCCGGCCGGCGCATTGGCACGCTGGTGCTCGACCTGACCGGCCGCGCGCGCCAGTTCGGCCAGGCCGAGCAGACGCTGCTCGAGACGGTGACGAGCCTGCTGGCGCAGGTGCTCGAGAACGCCAGGCTGTACCGCGAGGTGGCCGAAGAGCGCAGCACGCTCGACGCGGTGCTGGGCGGCGCGGCCGACCCCATCCTGCTGATCGGCACCGACGACCGGCTGCTGCTGGCCAACCGCGCCGCGCACGAGCGCCTGGGCATCCAGGATCACGCCGAGCAGCAGCCGATCGACCGGCTGATCGGCCAGAGCGATCTGCTGCACGCGCTCAGCGGCCAGCGCAACGGCCACGGCCCGCACCCGCTGAACGAGGTCGTGCTGCCGCAGGGCGAGACGTTCAGCATCAGCGTGGCGCCGGTGCGCGGCGCCGACGACGAGCTGATCGGCCGGGTGACGGTGCTGCAAGATATCACCGCGATCAAAGAGCTGGAGCGCCGCGAGCAAGAGCGCCTGCGCAGCGTGTTCCGCCGCTACGTCTCGCCCCAGGTGGTCGAGGAGGTGCTAGCCGGCGGCGGCGACATCGGCGCGCCAGTCGAGCGCGACCTGGTGGTGATCTTCGCGGACATCCGCGGCTACACCGCGCTCACCGAGGGCCTGCCGCCGCGCGTGCTGGTCGAGCAGGTGCTGAACCGCTACTTCACGGCGATGACCGACGCGCTGCACCGCCACGGCGGCACGATCGACAAATTCCTGGGCGACGGGCTGATCGGCGTGTTCGGCAGCCCGATCGTGCGCGACGACGACGTGCAGCGCGCGCTGCTGGCGGCCGTCGACCTGCAGCGCGCCTTCGCCGAGCTGCGCAGCCGCTGGCGCAGCGAGCTGCGGCGCGACATCGGCATGGGCATTGGCATCGCGTATGGCCGCGCGGTGGTGGGCAACATTGGCTCGGAGCAGCGCATGGATTATACGCTGATCGGCGATGTCGTGAACACCGCCAGCCGCCTGAACGGCATTGCCCACGCCGGCCAGATCATCGCCACCGGGCAGCTGATCGACGCGCTGCCGCCGCACTGGCACGCGCCATGGCCCATCCGCAAGAGCGAGCCGGTGCACCTCAAGGGCAAGCAGGAGCCCGTGCCGATCTACGAGATCGAGTACGAGGCCAAGGAAAACGCGCACTAAGAGCAGCTATCACACCTCCGAACCGGGTTTGACGAAAGACGGAAGACGAAGGACGGCGCTGTTTCGTCTTCCGTCCTTCGTCCTGAAACAAGGGAAGGCGAAAGACGGCGCTGTTTCGTCTTCCGTCCTTCGTCCTGAAACATCGGATCGAACCTGCGGTAGCCTGCACTAAGGGTCTCGGAAAGTCCACATCATCGCCTAAGCCCCCACACCACCTCGCAATGTCGGCTGCAATCAGGGCCGAATCTTTCCGCATTTTCTGCTAGACTCTAGCAGGCCAACCGCGCGGCGGATGCGTCCAAAGCGCGCGCGGCTGCGTAGTACCATGCGGCGCCAGGCAGCTTTGACGGCTTCCAGCGCCAGTGCTATACTTGTTTCTCGCACACCCGTTCAGATTTACGACGCCGCATCGGAGCGCAGGCGCCCGCAGAAGCGGCGTTTTATCTTGTAGAAGAGCCAGGAAGAGCAGCTATGTCGAAGGACAAGATCGTCATCAAAGGCGCCCGCGAGCACAACCTGAAGAATGTAGACATCGAGATCCCGCGCGATCAGCTCGTAGTGCTGACGGGCGTCTCGGGCTCGGGCAAGTCGTCGCTGGCCTTCGACACGCTCTACGCCGAGGGCCAGCGCCGCTACGTCGAGTCGCTCTCGGCCTACGCGCGGCAGTTCCTGGGCCAGATGGAGAAGCCCAAGGTCGACTACATCGGCGGGCTCTCGCCGGCGATCGCGATCGAGCAGAAAAGCGCCTCGAAAAACCCGCGCTCGACGGTCGGCACCGTCACCGAGATCTACGACTACATGCGCCTCTTGTTCGCGCGGGTGGGCAAGCCGCACTGCCACCAGTGCGGCCGCGAGGTCGGCTCGCAGAGCGCTGAGCAGATCGTCAACCGGGTGCTGACGCTGCCGGCGCAGACGCGCTTCATGGTGCTGGCGCCGCTGGTGTCGCAGCGCAAGGGCGAGTACAAGGACGTTTTTGCCGAGGCCAAGGCCGAGGGCTTTGTGCGCGTGCGCGTCGACGGCCAGATGATGGATCTGAGCCAGGAGATCAAGCTCAATAAAAAGGTCAAGCACACGATCGAGGTGGTGGTCGATCGCCTGGCAATGCCGACAAAAGATGGGAGACGAAAGACCAAAGCTGAGTCATCCGCTGCAAGTGACACATCTTCGTCCTCCGTCCTCCGTCCTTCGTCCCTCAAGGGCAAGGCGCAGGAGGTCGAGCAGGACGAGTGGGGCGCGTTCGTGACACGGCTGACCGACAGCATCGAGCAGGCGCTGCGCGTGGGCGAGGGCATGGTGCTGATCAGCATTCAAGCCAGGAGCCAAGAGCCGGCTGATGCCGAGGCAAACGGCGATCGGTCTGCGGCGCTCGGCGCTGCTGCGGCCGAGGAGTGGCTGATGAGCGAGGAGAACACCTGCACCAGCTGCGGGATCTCGTTCCCCGAGCTGTCGCCGCAGATGTTCTCGTTCAACGCGCCGCAGGGCGCCTGCCCCAGCTGCAGCGGCCTGGGCACGCGGCTCGAGCTCGACCCTGAGCTGCTGGTGCCGAACCCGGCGCTGACGCTGCACGACGGCGCGGTGCCCTACTGGGGCGAGCTGCGCAAGAAGAAGGACTCGTGGGCCTACCGCTGCCTGCAGTCGATCGGCCGCCAGTATGGCTTCGAGCTCGACACGCCGTGGGAGCAGATGCCCGAGCGCGCCCGCCAGGTGATCATCCACGGCAGCGGCAAGGAGAAGGTGCGCTTCAGCTGGAGCGACTCGAGCGGCTCGCGCGGCGAGTTCATGCGGCCGTGGGAGGGCCTGGCCAGCGAGATCACCCGGCGCTACCACCAGACCGACAGCGACTGGACGCGCGAGATGTACGCCTCGTACATGAGCGAGCAGCCCTGCCCAGCCTGCCGCGGCGCGCGGCTGCGCCCCGAAAGCCTGGCCGTTACGGTCGGCGAGCTGAGCATCAAGACGGTGTGCGAGCTGAATGTGAAAGAGGCGCACGACTGGGCACTGAGCCTTTCCGGAGATGACGAAGGACAAAAGACCAAAGACGAAGGTATGCGCAATCGAAAGGAATCTGATTCTATAGGTAGCAATGGCCACGGAAACGGCCAGCTGCTCGATGCATCCTTTGCCCTTCGTCCTGCGTCGGCCGGCCCGCTGACGCCCTACCAGCTCGAGATCGCCGGCGAGATCCTGAAAGAGATCCGCGAGCGCCTGGGCTTCCTGCTGAACGTCGGCCTGCACTACCTGACGCTGCACCGCCCGGCGCCGACGCTCTCGGGCGGCGAAGCCCAGCGCATCCGCCTGGCCTCGCAGATCGGATCGGGGCTGGTGGGCGTGATGTATATCCTCGACGAGCCGAGCATTGGCCTGCACCAGCGCGACAACCGCAAGCTGCTGAATACGCTGATCAAGCTGCGCGACCTGGGCAACACCGTGATCGTGGTCGAGCACGACCTCGAGACCATGCAGGAGGCCGACTACCTGATCGACTTCGGCCCCGGCGCCGGGGTGAAGGGCGGCGCGGTGGTGGCCGCCGGCTCGCCCAGCCAGGTGGCGCAGGTGCGCGAGTCGCAGACGGGCGCGTACCTCGCCGGCAAGCTCGAGATCGCCATCCCGGCCACGCGCCGCACCGCACGCCTGCTGGGCGACCACCCGGAGGTGGCCGATCTGCGGCCGCGCGGCAAGAAGGCGCCCAAGGCCGCGAAGCTGCCCGACAGCCCGGAGTGGCTCGAGATCGAGGGCGCGACGATGAACAACCTGCGCGACGTGAGCGTGCGCCTGCCGCTCGGCACGTTTGTGTGCATCACCGGCGTGTCGGGCTCGGGCAAATCGTCGCTGATCACCGAGACGCTCTACCCGGCGCTGGCAAACCGCCTGAACAAGGCCCAGCTCAAGCACGGCCCGTACCGCGCGCTCAAGGGCCTCGAGTACCTCGACAAGGTGATCGACATCGACCAGCAGCCGATCGGCCGCACGCCGCGCTCGAACCCGGCCACGTATGTCAAGCTTTTCGACCTGATCCGCGACCTGTTCGCCAAAACCAACGAGGCCAAGCTGCGCGGCTACGAGGCCGGGCGCTTCTCGTTCAACCTGAAGGGCGGGCGCTGCGAGGCCTGCGAGGGCAACGGCGAGAAGCGCATCGATATGCAGTTCCTGGCCGACGTGTGGGTGCGCTGCGACGTGTGCAAGGGCAAGCGCTACAACCGCGAGACGCTGCAGGTGAAGTACAAGGGCAAGAGCATCGCCGACGTGCTCGAGATGGACGTGCAGACGGCGCTGGAGTTCTTCGACAGCGTGCCGCGGATCAAGCGCATCCTCAAGACGCTGCACGACGTCGGGCTCGACTACATCGCGCTCGGCCAGCCGGCCACCACGCTCTCGGGCGGCGAGGCCCAGCGCGTGAAGCTGGCCAAAGAGCTGGCGCGCGTCGCCACCGGCCGCACCGTCTACATCCTCGACGAGCCGACCACCGGCCTGCACTTCGCCGACGTGCAGCGGCTGCTTGAAGTGCTGCACCGCCTTGTGGACGCCGGCAATACCGTGGTGGTGATCGAGCACAGCCTCGACGTGATCAAGACCGCCGACTGGCTGATCGACATGGGGCCGGAGGGCGGCGACGGCGGCGGCATGGTCGTCGGCGAGGGCACCCCCGAGCAGATCGCCCGCGTCGAGGGCTCGCACACCGGCGAGTTCCTGCGCGAGATCTTGCTGGCCCCCCGCGCCGAAGAGATCGCCGCCTGACGATATCTGCCGGGCTTGGGCCGCGCCGCCGCTGTTGCCTCACAGCGGCGGCGCTGCATACGGCCGCGCCGCCGCGCCTCATCCGCCGCTTAGATTCTGCTCATCTCCACTTTATCTCCCACCCCTAGGCTCACGATCAGGAACATTCGCGCCCGCAACCGACCGGAGGTCTCGATGAAGCATTGCCCGAGCTGTGGCCGCCCAGCAGACGACAGCCAGAAGTTTTGCACATTCGACGGGGCGCTGCTCGCCGCCGCGCCCGCCCCAGCGCCCCAGGCGCGCCCCGCGCCCGACCCCCTGGAGCCGATCCAGCGCATCCAATGCCAGTGGTGCCAGTCGATGAACGAGAAGACCGCGCTGAACTGCCGATCGTGCGCCGCGCCGCTCGACATCGCCGACCTGGTGAGCGAGTCGGGCTGGCGCGAGGCGCCGCGCATCCGCGACATGGCCGAGATCCACTTTGGCAGCAGCACGTGCCAGGTGGAGGGCGAGATCGTGCCGGTGGCCGAGCTGAGCCTGGCCCACGGCGACGGCGTGTTCTTTGAACACCACGTGCTGCTGTGGAAAGACGACAACACGCCCATGGGCGTGCTTCCGCTGCAGGGCGGCATGAAGCGCGTGCTGGCGGGCATGCCGTTTATCGTCAGCGTGGCGCAGGGCCCTGGCCGGGTGGCGTTCTCGCGCGACCAGACCGGCGAGCTGGTGGTGCTGCCGCTGCACCCCGGCATGGAGCTCGACGTGCGCGAGCACGCGTTTCTGCTGGCCTCGCACCATATCAACTACTCGTTCGTGCGGGTCAAGGGGCTGCGCAATATTTTGTTCGGCGGCCAGGGCATGTTCATGGATCGCTTCGTGACGTCGAACGAGCCGGGGCTGCTGATCCTGCACGGCTACGGCAATGTGTTTGAGCGCACGCTCAAGCCCGGCGAGAGCATCCTGGTGGAGCCGGGCGCGTTTCTGTACAAAGACGCGACCGTGACGATGGATGTGCAGCCGCAGCAGCTGACGACCGGCTGGTTCGGCGGCCAGAGCATGAACCTGGCGCGCATGACCGGCCCCGGGCGCGTCGGCATCCAGTCGATGTATGTTCATCATTCGACGGAGTGATTGTCGTTTCCTTCACCCTCTGCGCCCTCCCCGCGACGCGGGGAGGGCGCAGGGCGAGGCGCACGCAACGCCGGCTGTGCAAGCTACGTAGCGAAAAGAGCCAGCATTGACAGCATCAAGAACATACACCTGCCCCTGGTGCAATACCGTCAGCGATGGCACGGCGCTCAGCTGCCCCGGCTGCGGTGTCTCGGTCGACGTGCGCAAGATCGTCACGCGCTCGGGCTGGACCGAGCTGCCCGGCCGGCGCGACATGGCCAAGATCCAGTTCGGCGACTCGTTCTGCCAGATCGAAGGCACGTACGTGCCGGTGGCCGACATGAGCCTGGCGGCGGGCGACAGCGTGTACTTCGCGCACCACGTGCTGCTGTGGATGGATACGCAGGTGCAGATCGGCGCGCTGCCGCTGAAGGGCGCCTGGAAGCGCATGCTCGCCGGCCTGCCGATCATCATGGCGCAGGCCCAGGGGCCGGGCCATATCGCATTCTCGCGCGACGCGCCGGGCGAGCTGATCGCGCTGCCGCTCCAGCCGGGCCAGGCGATCGACGTGCGCGAGCACCTGTTCCTGGTGGCGACGAACCACGTGACCTACGACTGGTTTCAGAGCAACATCTGGTTCACCACCAAGAACGGCGACGAGACCGAGACGCACTACCCGCTGGGCATGTTTATGGATCGCTTTGCCGCGCCGCAGCGGCCGGGCCTGCTGCTGCTGCACGCCGGCGGCAACGCCTTTGTTCGCACGCTCGCGCCGGGGCAGGCGATCCTGGTGCAGCCAAAGGCGCTGCTCTTCAAGGACCCGACGGTGCAGATGCAGCTGCACTTCGAGTACCCCGGCACGGCCTCGTGGAGCCCGTGGATGTCGTGGAGCCACCGCCACCTGTGGCTGCGGCTGTTCGGGCCGGGCCGCGTGGCGGTGCAGTCGGCCTACGAGCCTGGCGAAGACAACGGCCGCACGATTGTGCGCCACTCTGGCGCGTCGCAGCGCCAGTGGTGAGCAGCTCGGCGCCGCGCTCGCCTGCCGCAAAACAACAAAGACCTCGCTTCCCTTACGGGAGCGAGGTCTCGGTTTATACCACCCCTGTTAGTTATTGTGCCGCCGAATATAGTCGAGCACGCTCTGCGTCGCCGGGTCGGCCGGGGCGGCGCCAAGGCCGCTGTGCTGGCGGATGTAGCTCAGCACGCTCTGCGTCGCCGGGTCGGGCGCGACAGTGGCAGCGCCCGGCGCCAGCAGCAGCGCCTGGTGCGCCTGGATGTAGCTCAGCACGCTCTGCAGCGACGGATCGGTGGGCGTGGTGCTGAAGCTGCCGTGCTGGCGGATGTAGTCGAGCACGCTCTGCGTCGCCGGGTCGTTCGCTACCACAGGCAGCAGTGCCTCGTGCGCGCGGATGTAGCCCATCACGCCCGGCGCGGCCGGGTCATTCGCCACCGCAGGCAGCAGTGCCTCGTGCGCGCGGATGTAGCCCATCACGCTCGGCGCGGCCGGGTCGTTCGCCACCGCAGGCAGCAGTGCCTCGTGCGCGCGGATGTAGCCCATCACGCTCGGCGCGGCCGGGTCGCTCGCCACGGCAGGCAGCAGTGCCTCGTGCGCGCGGATGTAGCCCATCACGCTCGGCGCGGCCGGGTCGTTCGCTACCACCGGCGTCGCCGGCGCGACGCGGCGGGTCATCGAGTACGAGATGCCCAGCGCGACCGCGACGATCAGCACAAGTACGGCCAGCGCCTCGAGCAGGTGGCGTCCGCGCGATGTGCGCAGCAGCGGCGGGTTGAACTGCATGTTCGTTTTCATAGGGCTGTCCTTTCTTCCACGTGTGCGATTTCGTTCTAGCCCTATTACACCACGCGCGGCCGGCCGAGTGGGGCAGCTTAGCAGGACAAAAAGCAGTACAAAAAAACGCCCGCGCGCGGCCAGCCGAAACAAGCGCACAAAAATGGGGGCGGCACCGCCGCCCCCGAGCACAGCCCCAGCCGATTGAAAAGACGCTCAGCGCCGCGCCAGCGGCACGTACACCAGCGCGCCGCCGGCCGCTGCCACCCCCTTCACGCGCACGCTCACCGGCGCGCCATCGCCCTGAAGGTCGGCGCCGTCGGCCGCGTGGTAGTCGGCGTTGACAATCGGCGCGCCGGCTGGGGCATCGGCATCGACGCGCACCACCAGCGTGCGCAGGATCGTCGCCCCGGCCGCGAATGGCGCGACCGACCACTTCACCGTCTTGTTGCTGAGCTTGCCGCCATTCGAGGCGCTGACAAAGCTGGTGTACTCGGGCAGCGCGTCGCTGATGGTGGCGGCCTGCGTCACCGCGCGGTTGGCGCTCAGCGAGAGCGTATACGTAATCAGGGCGCCGGGCGCCACCTCGACCGCCGGGCTGGCGCTTTTGCTGATCATCAGCTGGCCGGCATTGCTGAGCGCGCCGCCCACGGCCAGCGCGTAGGGCTGGCTTTTGATCGGCACGTTGTAGCCCTTCACCTGGATGGTGTAGCGGCCTACGGCGGGCTTCTCGATCACCAGGCCCTCAACATTATTCAGGTGATCGCCGCTGCCGCCATTGCCGAAATAGGTAGTGTTGCCGGGGCCGGTCACTACCAGGTCGAGGTCGTTCACCAGCTGGCGCTTGGCGGAAAGCGAGGCGGGCGGATCGCTCCAGGCTAGCATGATCCGCAGCGGCTGCGAGCTGTCGAGCACGTCGAGCGAGCGCGCCGCCGACGAGGTGTAGTCGACAGTTTCGCCGGTGCCAATGCCCTGGGTGTGGTCGTCGACCCAGAGCGTGTAGGGCGGGGCGGCGGAAAGAAAGGCCAGATCGGCGCGGCCCCAGCCCTCGGCGTTGTTCGGCCGATCGGCGGGGATCTCGAGGTACTTGCCGGTGCCGTACTGGCCGGGCGCAATGTTGGCGGTGGTGTTCAGCAGCACCGCCTTCACAGCGGCGGCGGATGGGCCGGCGATGCCGCGCATAGTAAGCCACTGGCGCACCAGCGCGCCGGCGCCGGCCACCATCGGCGTCGACATCGAGGTGCCACCGGAGTAGACGTAGTCGCGGTTATACTCGCCCCACAGCGCGCCGGCGCTGGCGTCGTGCGAGCGGTTCGAGATGATGTTGGTGCCAGGCGCGACGAGATCGGGCTTGGTGCGGCCGTCGTCGGCCGGCCCGCGCGAGGAAAACGCGGCAAGGCCGCTGGCGTTGTTCGACACGGGGTCGGAGGCGATCGGATCGGCCGAGAGGCAGAAGTTCTTGCTGAAGTAGACCCACAGCAGCTGGCTCGCGCCGCCGCTGGTGCGGTCGCCCTCGGATGCGCCGACGGTGACGACGTTCTTGGCGGTGCCGGGCGCGAGCAGCGAGTCGGGGTCGACGACGCCGTCGCCATTGAAGCAGAAGTTAAACTCGCCGCTGGGCGTACCGTCGCGGCCCTCGTTGCCGGCGGCGAAGAAGATCGCCATGTCGGGGTGCTCCCACACGAACTGGTCGGTGCGCTGCGATGCCGAGGGGTAGCCGCCATACTCGGCGGCCAGGTCGCTGGCCGGGCCAGTCGTGTCGCCCCAGCTATCGCTGTGCAGGCGCGCGCCGTCGCCGTAGGCCTGCGCGAACAGCTTGTAGTAGTCGGGGTCGAGGCCGACCAGGTGATTTTCGGCATCGGTCTCGAAGGCCTGGATGACGATGCCGGCCTCGGGCGCGACGCCCGCGAACGAGCCGGTGTAGCTATGCTGGGCCGGCTTGGCGCCGGACTGCACGCCCGCGCCCACGGCCGACCCGGCCACGTGGGTGCCATGGCCGAGCTGGTCGGCGAGGTCGCCATTCTGGGCCATCACGTGGGCGGCCACCAGGCGGCCGGCGAAATCGGGGCTGAGCGTGGCCGCGCTGCCGGTATCGAGCCCCGAGTCGGCGATCGCGATCGTCTGGCCGGCGCCATACAGGCCGCGCGCCTGCCAGGCATTATCGACGTGCATGATCTTGCGCGCGACATCGTTGAGCAGGCGCGGGCTGCCGGCCGGTTCGATCCAGCGCGCGGCCGGCAGCGCGGCGAGCCGCAGCAGCGCGGCCGCGTCGGCGGGGGTATCGGGGCGCAGCGCGGCGGCGCGCAGCTGGCTGCCAAGCTCCTGCTCCTGGCCGGGCCAGGGCAGCACGCGCAGCGCGCCAAAGCCGCCCGCGCCCGCGGCAAGCGCGCGCAACAGCGCGGGCGCCAGCTTATCGGCCGCGGTGAATGGCTGCCGCGCATACACGTGCGGCACGCGCGCGGCAGCGTCGAGCTGCTCGGGGGTGCCGCGCACCAGGTAGGCGAAATCAGGCAGGTATTCGAGGATCGCCGCGCCGGTCGCCTCGAGCGCGGCGCGGTCGGCGGTGGCGATCGGGCCGGCGAACTGGATGATTGCGTAGCCGGCTACGGGGCTGGCCGCGAGGCCGGGCGCAGCCGCCAGGACGCCGGTGCGTTGAAGGTCGAGCTGCGGCCCGCTCGCCGGCCGCGCGGCGACGGCGGCAGCCGAGAGCACAAAAAGGGCAATAATGGAGAACAAACGAAAAGCGCGCATGCATCCTCCCGGCAGGCGTCACAGGTTGCGACAGCACGGCATATCAATCTGGTACAAGCGGCACGTAGCGCTCATGCTACACATATGCGTAGCCGTGCGCCATAGCCCATAGATCCTAATCTGAATGCCCCAACAAAAGATGTGCGCGATGAACGAAGTGTGATCATACCACATCCGGCTGATCGCTTGGATTATGGTGGGGGTTCGGGGCGGCTTCGCCGCCCGCGAATTTCTTTCTTGTGCGGCGCCCGGCTTTGCCGGGCGCCGCACAAGAAAACACAAGTAATCAAACGGAGTTGGTATAAGGAGCTTGGTACGAGGCGCGGAGGGCCTGCGCGGGCGCCGCGTCAGCGCAGCTCGTGCATGGCGTCGCAGAACAGCAGGGTGCCAGCCGCGACACACAGCGGGATGGCCAGCAGGTTGATCAACGGGATGCTGACGAGGCCAAGCGCCACCAGGCCGAAACCAGCGGTGGCGGGCAGGTGGCGGCGGATCGCGCCGAGCTTCGCGCGGAAGCTCAGGCGGCGGCGCTCAAGCGGGTAATCGAGGAAATCGAGGCAGGCGATCGTCGCGCCAAGCGCGATACCGCCGGCGGTCGCGAGGATCTGGCCAGCCACCGGGACAAAGCTCAGCAGCAGCAGGGCGGCGCCGATTGGCAGCACCAGCAGCAGCTTCTTCAGCTCGAAGGCCAGCGCGCGCCCAAGGTCGCGCAGCGCAGCGCCGGCGCCATCATCGGCGGCGGGCAGCACGCCACGGCGCGCCAGCTCGATCTGGTCGGACATGCGGGCGTACCAGGGCGCGCCCAGCACCACGCCAAAGCGCACCAGCACAAACGCCGTGCCGACCAGCAGGCCGGCCAGCAGCAGCAGGCGCAGCAGCGCGCCGAACGCGGCGGCCCAGGCCGGCAGCCCCACTACCATGCCGTCGATCGCGCGCAGGCCGGCGAACAGCAGCGTGGCGTAGAGCGTCGCGCCGACTAATAGGTTCACGACGATCGGCACCAGCACATAGCGCCACAGCCGTGGCGTGCGCCGCAGCAGCGCAAGCGCGCGCAGCGGGTAGGCAAATCCGGAGATCAGCGCTTGAATCATACGCCTCAGGCATTCTTATAGCAATCCTATCGGATTGATCAAAGGAAGGAGATTTTCTTCGGGGGCTGCGCCCCCTGGCCCCTGCTGAGCATCAAACATGAAAAAGTACCGCTCTGCCGAAGGCGAAGGGTGCACGTGCGTAGCTCCTGCTCAAACAACAGCGGGCAGAGTAGCTCTGCCCGCTGAGACGACCGCCAGCCGCGCAGTGTTGCGGGCCGGTTCCGGTGTTTTTGAACGGCGCCTAGATCCCCGAGCCGTACGGCTGCTCGTAGCTGGTGTTGTCGGCGGCGGTGGTGTCGTCGATGCGGCGCGTCGCGCCGGTGGCGGGGTAGCTCGTGCCGGTGGAGAGGCCGCTGTCGGCCAGGCGGCCGGGGATATTCTGCTGGCTGAGCCAGCCCTGGATCTTATCGCGGTTGCGCCAGGCGTACAGGCCGCCGGCCGCTAGCAGCGCCATGAGCGCGCTCGATCGATTTTTTGGAAACATTACTTTAGCTCCTCGTGTGGGCCGGCGGCGCGTCGCACCACGGGCCGGCTTCGGCGATCAGCGCCCGCGCGATACGGGCATACCCTGCCTATGCACGAAGCGTACCACCGCCGGGGTGCGTGCAGAGTCGGCCCTCACCCCCCTTCCCCCCCTCTCCCGCGCGCAGGGGAGCGGGTAGGGAGAGGGGTCGACAGACGTTGCACGAGCCCTGAACAGCGGCCGAATGAGTTTGACTTTAGCGCGGCTCTCGGCTATAATATGCCCCGCGACGCCGAAGTGGCGGAATGGCAGACGCGACGGTCTCAAAAACCGTTGAGGGCGACCTCGTGTGGGTTCGACTCCCACCTTCGGCACCATTCGCCTGTCCTTTAGCATCGCGTAGGTTTAATCGGGGCGTGGCTCAGCCTGGTAGAGCGCAGCGTTCGGGTCGCTGAGGTCGGTGGTTCGAATCCACTCGCCCCGACCATCCTGAAAAAGGAAAACCCAACACGCTGTTCTGTGACTTCTCACGGCAGCAGAACAGCACCGGTTGACGGCCTGGCAGCACTAGCGGCCGGGCCGTTAGCTTTTTTTGCGGGTCGCAACCCGCGTTGGAGAAATGACTCCCAATCCGAACGTCGTACCCGATAATCCCGGCCTACCCTTTCAGCCGGTAGCCACCCCTTCCGGCACCAGCTGGTTACGGTCGGGCGTTTTACATTACGCTCTTTCGCAATGTCAGCGGTGCTCATCCACTCGGACAATTAGGGCTCACCTCCTTTGGTTCAAAGGGATTGCTTAGATTACGCTGCTTAATATACCGTGCGCCTGTAAGTATGTCAACCACTTGACGCGCTAGGAGGGCTTTTGCGAGTCGGGCCGCTATTCCTACCCTACTTTCCACCAGCAGCCCCAACAGCGGCCCGTTCAGCGAGCCAGGCGGGATGTTTTCCGTGTTTACCAGTCGTGGATGTCGGGCAGCTGCTCAACTGCCTCGCGCAAGTCCTCGACTGCCGCTGATACATAGATCTCGGTTTGGCGTACCTGGGAGTGGCCGAGTGACTTTGACACAGCGTACAGATTGCCTGATTTTCGCAGCGTCCACGTTGCAAATGTGTGCCGTAGCATGTGGGTTGTGAACTGCACGCCGCATTTGGCCGAGATCCGGGCCACAATCTTACCCGGCCGGGCTGGGCGCAGCGGCTTCCCATCCAGCGAGAACACCGGCGCGTTGTCGTCGAGCGCCTGCAGCTCGCGCCAGGCCGATAGCACATCGGCCAGGGCGCTATGCATTGGCACGGATCGACCTTTGCCCATCTTGGAAAGCCGGATGTTGATCACCAGGCCAGCCAGGTCAACAGCCGACCAACGCAGGTTGGCCAGCTCGCAGGCGCGCAGGCCTGCATACAGCCCAGTCAAAATAAGGGCTTCATCGCGGCGCGTGCCTCGGCTCTCTCGGGCTTGTAAAAACGCGATGACCCTTTTCACTTGCTCAAGACTTAATGCACGTGGTAACGGCTCCGGCTTTTTGGGTGTTTTGAAACATGCCGCCGGAGAGAGGGAAACATAGCCGGATTCAACGGCCCAGCGAAAGAACGTGCGCAGAGAACAAAACATGTTCGATCGGGCGCTATGGCCTCGATCGGCTTTCAAACGCGCATACTGGCGCAGCTGCGGTGTTGTCAGCTTTTGCCAGTCGAGCGTTTGCGCGCTGACCCAGCGTTGTAGCCGTGCTAGCTCTTGGCGGTGCTTTTTGATTGTCCAGTCCGCACGGCCAGCGAGCTGCAGATCGGCTAGAAACTCTTGGATCGCTTGCTCCATGTCACCCTCCGATGTGTAGGCACGAATACACACGGGATGACAGTGTAAGCGAAAATCGCGCCGCCGGCGCCACCAGGTGCAAATGCATTCCGCGCTTTGGTCTGAGCAGAGTTATTTTTACAGTGCAGTTCTACCTGTTCAGTGTACCAAACAAATTGTATAATATGATTACATATATCTAGGAAACAGGAAAGAATCGCTCAAGATAATGAGGCGGTAATCATGACAGTAGCTAAAAAGCTAGGAAAAAAGCCAAATTACAACGGCCATATTGACGTGAAAACTGAAACTTTTAAGTTACCAGCAGAGGACAACACACCTGAGGGTTTACAGTTGTTACTCTCGGCTAACTCAAGATTTAGGACACAGCCTTGGCCTAGTCCTTATAACGCAACTCATCACCAAATTCATCTTGGAGATGCGCGATCTCTTGATTGGATAGCAGATGAATCAGTTCATTTAATTGTCACATCTCCACCTTATTGGACATTGAAACAGTATAAAGAAGGCCGCGAAGGTCAACTCGGCGATGTACAAGATTACGAACAATTCTTGGTGGAATTAGACAAGGTATGGAGGCATTGTACACGAATTCTTGTACCAGGTGGTCGTATATGTTGCGTAGTTGGTGATGTATGTGTACCTCGGCGTAAAGGCGGAAGACACTTCGTCTTACCTTTACACGCTGATATTCAAGTTCGAGCACGAAGTCTTGGGCTCGATTGTCTTACACCTATATTGTGGCATAAAATTGCGAATGGTTCCACAGAGGCTGAAGGAAACGGAGCTGGATTTTATGGTAAGCCATACCAACCGGGCGCTATTGTAAAGAATGACATAGAATATATTCTTTTTTTACGCAAAGGTGGTGCTTACCGATCTGCTAGCCCTTTGCAGAAAGCCTTGTCCATGCTCAACAAGGAAGAAATGCAAAATTGGCTACGCTCTATTTGGCAAGATATACCGGGAGCATCTACACGATATGGACATCCTGCACCTTATCCTGTTGAGCTTGCCGAGCGCCTCATTAAAATGTTCTCTTTTGCAGGTGATACTATCCTAGATCCGTTTTTAGGAGTGGGTTCTACAGCAATTGCTGCTTTACGCAATGGTCGTAATTCTATGGGTAACGAAATTGAGCCTGCATACTTAGAAATAGCACGCTCAAAACTCCAACAGGAGATTTTAAAGCAACGTCCATTTGGAGCTACGGATGCCACTCTAGAATTATTTAACAAACAATAGGCAATTCTATGAATCTCGAAAACGCTATCGATCTGATTATTCTTAAGCGGCAACGTGATGCTACTAGATTAGCACCTTTAGCGGATTACGCAAAAGAAAAACTACAAGAGTATGGATTACCAGGAGTTCGTGGTGGTACAGGTGGAGAACTTCTAATTGCTGGTCTTGCAAGAAAGAAAGCTTGGGATGTAGCTTATAACTTTTCAGGAAAAGACCGACTAATAATATCTTTAAAATCCATATGGGCTAATCCTGGTGGTACGGTTCCAAATCGAATCGATGATTTAATGGGCGAAACTGCAAACGTTCAGCAAATGTCACCCGAGATCGTCACCGGCTATATCCTTCTTTTCGACTCACAAGTCGATACTATTCGACGAGAAGATGGCCTTTACTGGTCGGCTTTCTTCGAAAAGGCGATTAAGAGAATTGCAATTCGAAAAGCTCCTTTATGGAATCAGGGTCTATTAGAAGGTGCTTTGTTCATCAAATTTGACTCTAAACAATCATTTGGCAAACGAATTCTTGAACCAGAAAAGGTATCTCACGAGGAAGACGCCTTTTTTCTATCTCTCCTAAAAGAATTGAAGCTACGCGAACCTGCTATACCATTTTCGAAAACTATATTGTAACTGCAAACTCGTCTCAACTCAAAGGACTCGGTGTTCGGGTAGCTATCAATGCGGAACAGATCATCGGCGCCCAGCGTGACTATCTCATCATCAAGATGATCTAAAAGTGTCAAGATTATCGCACCACAAGATTATTTCTTACAGTACAGGCATAGCTGTAATCGACCAGATCTGTAAAACAATTGCTTCATACAACCCGGTTTTCGTAGCTCTGAGAGGGTCGTTTTTAGGGTTCAAAACAACATTTGTTACAGCTATGTTGTTTTGAAATATTTACATTTGAAGGCAAAAGAATATGTATATCGAATGAAAAGAAATATAAAATTGACAAATAAAGGTAGCCCGAAACATCATAGATCAACCTGCTCGATTAGATATATACAACCTCGACTCAATGATTAACAAAATCGTTTTATTCATAAATAATGCGAACGAGTAAAAACCATTAAAAACACCCGAATATATCCCGCGATTTAACAAACAAATTACTCAATATAACAATAAAACTCAACATTAAATGAAATATTTCAGAGTATCCTATTTGCATCAATGAATCGTGATTATAATCATAATTGCTTACTAATTCCATAATTAGGAGCATTTCGCAATGCTTGATATTAGTAGACTTGAGAAATTAATAACTCTTCATAATACGAGATTATTTGAACTTAAAAAGCGACTAGCAATACAAGGCATAGAATCCGATCCAGCCATTCGAATTGAAATAACAGAAATAGAAGAAAAAATTCTTCAACTTAATTATGCAATTTCATCACTAAATTCGGATAAAAACAGCTCATCCTTAAAAGGACTTTCTATTGAGGATATCATAAAAATATCTGAGGTTGTATCAAAAAACTTAGCTAGGGATAAAATAAACAAATGGTCAGATGAATATACACAAATAGAGCATAAGAGGCAAAATCATCGTATTATCACCGTCTTTACAACACTGTATTTTACGTTTTTAATTTCAAGTTTTCTCAGTGCCATTTTCTTCCTATTTACAGGTGAAGGAATAAAAGATAAATTCATGTTAATGATAAGCACCTTCTTCACCGCCTATCTTCTAAGCACTTTAAGGAGCGTCATAGATATGTCCAAAACAAATATTATTGACCGAGATTTATTTATAGACACCTCAATAATAGAACCAATAAATTACGATTAAAGTAATTGTCCAGTAACAAAACACCCCTATGATTTTTAGAATTAGTAAAATAGAGTAGAATTAGATGCACAGTAGTATATCAACGAGTACATAGGCACATCGCAATTATAATCACACCACAACAGAAGGCGGGCACAGCTCCACACGAAACGGCGCGGTGTTCGGGTAGCTGTCGATGTGAAACAGATCGCCGGCGCCGAGCGTGATTGTTTCGCCGGCCGCGGCTGTCAGCGGCGCGCGGTTGAGCTGTGTGAACACGCGCACCTCGGCCGTTGGCGTCACCGTCCAGCCTCCCGGGCTGCAGGCGCGCTATTGCTTATATTCCAGAATGTCCCCCGGCTGACACTCTAGAGCGCTGCAGATCGCGTCCAACGTCGATAGACGAATGGCTCGTGCTTTCCCATTTTTGAGTATCGAAAGATTCGCCATCGTGATGCCGACCTTCTCGGCAAGCTCGGTGACGCTCATTTTCCGCTTCGCCAGCATGACATCGATGTTAATAATAATTGCCATAGTGCTCTCGTTAGCTGCTATTTCCGGCGTTTCGGCCTGGCGCCGGCGCTGGGCCTTGGCGGCAGTACGCTGGAGCGCTGGCTTGAAGCATCGGCTACACCGTTAAATCATTCTCGGATTTTATATCCACGGCGTTCTGCAAAATCTGCTCAAACAGCGCCGCCGCAGTGGCAATCACGATCGAGCCGAAGGTGATCAGGATGCCTATGAAAACTCCACCGGCCCGGTCATCGCTACTGCCGAGCACGATGAATAGCTCTCCTACCACAACAAAACCAATAATCGATATCGCGCAATATTTGATCGTTCGCAGCGCCTTCACGGCCGGCTGCGAGAATACCTTATTTTGTGCGGCGTACCCCAGCACCTTGAATGCGTGGTAGAGCGCCACAAAAAATGGAATAGACGCGATATATGCGTACGCCAGGAAAGGATCGTTGAAGTATACCTGGAAGGTGGTGGCGTGGGCGTTCCTGCCCTCGATCTGCGGTTCCCAGAGCATGAGCGCAACAGCAGCAATGCCGATGAGGATAATAACGAGCTGAAGAAAGAGCGTCGAGCTTCGTTTCATAGAGCGCACCTCACCCTGTGGTAGATGCTCGTATCCTACCAGAGCGTTTATCGTTTGTCAATATATTATTATCGTTTTACAATGGCCGCCTATGGCAGCGCGGTACTCTCGATGCTTTTGCGTGCAGGCAGGCGCGAGGCAGCCGGCGCCCCAGAGCCGTAGGGCATACCGAACGCCAACCGACGCGCGATGGCCGGACTACGAGCCGGCCGTTTTGTTTTGCGCCGATGCGCAGGAACCTTCCGCGCGGCTGTTTCGTCTGTATCGGTGAAGCGCAACCTCGCAGATTGGCAGCCAGTCGATTCCGCGACGCCGGCTGATCCACAGGAAAGGGAAGTATGCCTACGCTACCAACACTCATATCGCGCGGGCGCCTGCTCGCCGCACTGCTTATCGCCGGGGTGCTGGCCGGCTGCGGCGCGCCAAGCGCTGTGGCGCCTACCGCTGCCCCGGCGGCCACGGCCGCGCCCACGGCCGCAGCGCCAACTGCCGAACCCACCGCCGCGCCGGCGCCTGAGCCTACTGCCGCCGCAGCGCCAACCGCCGAACCCACCGCCGCGCCAGCGGCCGGCGTGCTGCCCGCGCCGCTGTACGTTCTGAACAGCCAGCAGCAGATCGTGCGGCTGGAGGCCGACGGCAAAACTTCGGCCCAGGTGACGAACGAGGACGCGCCGATCAGCGGCTTCGCGGTGTCGCCGGCCGACAGCACGCTGCTCTACGTCGTCGGCCAGCCTGTGCCGAACAAGCTGGTGCGCGCCGACGCGCACGGCGGCGCGCGCGCCGAGCTGCTCACGGGCCAGGTATCGCAGCCGGTGTGGTCGCCCGACGGCCGGCGCTACGCGTTTAGCTGGGGCGACGGCCCGCAGGGCGCCGGCGTGTATAGCGCCGAGGCCCAAGGCGGCGCGCCCAAGCTGCTGGTGGCCAACCTGGCGCGCGCCAAGGATGGCTCGAAGCCCGGCCAGCTGCGCACGCCGATCGCCTGGTCGCCCGATGGCCAGCGGCTGCTGCTGATGACCGCGCCCGACAACGGCCCCGACGCGCCGGGCGGCGACATTGGCGTGGTGGGCATGGCGGTAGCCGGCGGCGACGGCGCGCTGACCGAGCTGGTGCGCCCTGGCGGCGACCCGCACAGCTGCTACAGCGCAGCCTGGAGCGCCGACGGCGGCCAGGTCTACTGCGCGAGCTACGGCATGACCGGCGGCGCGCCGGCGCTGTGGCGCATGCCATCGGCCGGCGGCGAGCCGGGGATCTTGATCGCCTCGGAGGGCACAAACCAGGCCGACGTATTCAACCCGATCGCGGTGAACGATCAGCTGTACGCGTTTGTCGGCGTCACCGCCGACGCGAGCCAGCCGATCGCCTACCACATGCAGCGGCTCGACACCCAGAGCGGCAAGGCCAGCACCGTGCGCGCCGAGGCGCTCGACATCGACGCGGTGCTGTGGTCGCTGTGGGCGCGCGACGGCAGCGGCGCGGTGACGCAAAAGCCCGAGCCGGGCGGCAGCAGCGGCAACACGCTGATATGGACTCCCGCCGAGGGCGCGCCGGTGCAGCTGGGCATCCGCGGCGCCGGCACGCCGCAGTGGGGCGCGCCCGGCAGCTAGCGCGGCCAACGAGAAGCCCGATCGCCCAAGCCCCTTTCCGGCAGTGCCGGGAAGGGGCTTGTTTGCGCCCCCCGGCCCTAGGCTTTAGGGACTATGAGCTCGACATATTGACTCTTTATTTAGTATATGATATATAGTATATCGTTATATATAACTCACGCAGCCGGCTGGCTCAGCCTCCGCAGAGCGGCACGACCCTCGTGTACCGTGCGGGAAGACCGCGCGCAGTGCACGGGAAAACCACACACAAGGGAGAACATTATGACAACTCAGGCCGACACGCTCAGCGACCTCCCGAACCGCAACGCGCTCAACCAGGCGCTGAAGCAGCAGATCGAGGCGGGCAACCCGGTGGCACTTGCCTTGCTTGACATCGACTCGTTCAGCGAGGTCAACTTGGATTTCGGCCAGAGCACCGGCGACGCGGTGCTCCGCACGCTGGCGGGCATCCTCAGCGCGCAGCAGCCCGGCCAGGCATACCACTTCTCGGGCGACGAGTTCGCGCTGGTGCTGCCGGCGCACTCGCTCGAGCAGGCATTTTTGCGGATGGAGGGCCTGCGCCAGCTGGTGTACGGCAACGAGCGCTTCGCGCTGGCCGACGGCCGCAAGCTGGCGATCACAATTGGCGTGGCGCAGTTCCCGCGCGACGCCAAAGACACGCGCGGGCTGGTGCAGGCGGCCGACGCGGCGCTGGCAAGCGCCAAAGAATCCGGGCGCAACCAGGTGAGCCTGCCGCCGAACGAAGAAATGGTGATGAAATCGTGCTACTACGCGGCCTCGAGCGTGCGCCGGCTGAAGCTGCTGGCCGAGCGCCTGGGCCGCAAAGAGTCGCCGCTGCTGCGCGAGGCGCTCGACGACCTGTTTCGCAAGTACGATGTGCCGTAAACCAGCTGAAAACTATCTCGGCTAAGATCTCGTATAATAGGTACGGCGTACGCGATCAGGCCCAAGGGCTCCGAGCAGTTGCTGCCGGACACCACGGGGGCGGCACCGGCAGGGCACTGCCCGCCAGGCCCCGCGTAGCGCCCGTGCCAGAATGGCGCGAGGCCACACGCCGCGACCGGGCGAATATGTAACGCCAGCGCGGCGGCCGAGACTATTCCAACATACCCGAATGATGCAGCGCTGCGCCACCGGCGGCCCGCAAGGGCCGCCTGGCAAATTGCGGCTTATGACAATCAGGAGAACCATGCGAATCGCGATGTTGAGCATTCACAGCAGCCCGATTGCCGCGCTGGGCGGCAAGGAGGCCGGCGGGATGAATGTATATGTCCGCGAGCTGAGCCGCGAGCTGGGGCGTCGCGGTATCGCCGTGGATATGTTCACGCGCAGCCAGGACCCATCCGCGCCTACCGTCGTCGACCTTGGCAGGAACGTGCGCGTGATCAACCTGCACACCGGCCCAAGCGCGCCCTACGACAAAAACTGGGTGCTGACCTACCTGCCCGAGTTTGTGAGCCGGGCGCGCTGCTTCGCCGACGGCGAAGACCTGACCTACGACCTGATCCACAGCCACTACTGGCTCTCGGGCGAGGCCGCGCTGGCGCTGCGCCGCAGCTGGGGCGTGCCGGTGGTGCATATGTTCCATACGCTCGGCGCGGTGAAGAATACGATCGCGCGCGGCGCCGAGGAGCGCGAAACCGCCCAGCGCGTGGCGATCGAGCGCGGCCAGATCGCCGCGATGGATACGATCGTCGCGGCCACGCCGCTCGACCGCCAGCAGATCATCGCGAGCTACGCGGCCGACGCCGAGCGCATCCGCGTGGTGCCGTGCGGCGTCGACCTGCGGCACTTCCAGCCGCGCGATATGGCGGCGGCGCGCGCCGAGCTGGGGCTGCCGGCCGCGCCGCACCGCCTGGTGCTGCTGGTCGGCCGGATCGAGCCGCTCAAGGGCATCGACTCGCTGATCCGCGCGATTGCGCTGCTGCGCGATCGCCGCCCCGAGTGGCGCGACCAGCTCGGCGCGGTGGTGGTGGGCGGCGGCGCCGAGGGCGCGCCGGCGCAGTGGAACACCGAGCAGCGCCGGCTCGACGCGCTGCGCACCGAGCTGGGCGTGCGCCAGGCCATCCACTTCGCCGGCGCGCGCGACCAAGAGCAGCTGCCGCTGTTCTATGCCGCCGCCGATATTGTGACCATGCCATCGCACTACGAGTCGTTCGGCATGGCCGCGCTCGAGGGGCTGGCCTGCGGCCGCCCGGTGGTGGCCACCAGTGCCGGCGGCCCGGCATATATCGTCGAGCACGGCACGAGCGGCCTGCACGCCCCGCCGAACGATCACGTGGCGCTGGCGGCGCAGCTCGAGCGCCTGCTGAGCGACGACAGCCTGCGCGCCACGATGGGCCAGGCGGCGCGGCAGCGCGCCCAGCGCTTCGGCTGGGCGGCGGTAGCCAACGACATTCTGCGCGTCTACGACGACACGATCGAGCGCAGCACGCTGGCGCGCGTCGCTACGGCGCTGCCGCGCGCCCAGGCGCTGGTGCCGCGCGGCTAGCCAGCCGCCGTATGACTCATTTACACGAGCTACGTGGTGTCCTCCCGCGTGGGAGGTTTGGAGGGCGCAAGCCCTCCAATATCACTCTTCTTTGGCTGGTCGCGGCCACGGCGGTGGCCACGACCAGCCAAAGAAGTTTTTGGGGGCGGCATTGCCGCCCCCGAACCCCGACCATGGAACTCGTGTCAGTTAGGAGTGCGATAGCCGGGCTGCCAACGCGGCCCGGCTTTGTTGTACCCGCCTAACTGTTACCCTGGCACTACCGTTTTTCAAACCAGGCACCGCTATGCTGAGTGTAGCGAGGGCGCCTGTCCCAGCAGCAATGCATTTCACACCACACGGCGTACGCGGTCGCAGGCGTCGCGGGCGGCTTCCGCCTGCGGCGGCATCGTTCGTACCACCTCTCGTGCCGCGACGGTGGCGCAGGGCGCCAGACGCGGCAGCACAGCGAAAACGTGCGGCCCTGCCGAAGGCAAACCGGCCGCGCCCGAGCGCGTTCGCGCCTTTGAAGCAGCAGCCCGGCCCGCATGTCGCGCGCATGTCACCGTTTTGTCACCAATTTGGAACCGCCGCCTAACCAGCTACAGCCGAGAGGTATGTATGTCGATACTGCTCGAACAGCTCAGCAAGCGCTACGACGGCCACCCGGTTGTGCATAGTGTCTCGCTCGAGATCGCCGACGGCGAGTTCTTCGTGCTGCTTGGCCCGAGCGGCAGCGGCAAAAGCACGATCCTGCGCATGATCGCCGGGCTCTCGTCGATCGACCATGGGCGCGTGGTGCTGCGCGGGCGCGACGTGACGCGCCTGCAGCCGCAAGAGCGCGGCGTGGGCTTTGTGTTCCAGAACTACGCGCTGTTCCGGCATATGTCGGTGGCCGAGAATGTCGAGTTCGGCCTGAAGATCCGCAAGATCGCGCCGGCCGAGCGCCGCCGCCGCCGCGACGAGCTGCTCGAGCTGGTGGGGCTGGCCGGCCTGGGCGCGCGCATGCCGCGCCAGCTCTCGGGCGGGCAGCAGCAGCGCGTGGCGCTGGCGCGCGCGCTGGCCTACGCCCCCGAGGTGCTGCTGCTCGACGAGCCGTTCGGCGCGCTCGACGCCAAGATCCGCGTCGAGCTGCGGCGCAACCTGCGGCGCATCCAGCGCGAGATCGGCACCACCACGATCTTTGTCACCCACGATCAGGAGGAGGCGTTCGAGCTTGGCGACCGCCTGGGCGTAATGAACGTCGGGCGGCTGCTCGAGGTCGGCCCGCCCGAAGAGCTGTACCAGCACCCGCAGACCGAGTTCGTGGCCACGTTTCTCGGCACCGCCAACCTGCTGGTGGGCCGCTGCACCGACGACGGCGTGCTGGTCGGCACGCTGCACTTTCCGCTCAGCACGGCCGCGCGGCCCGGCAACGGCGACCGCCGTGTGCAGGTGCTATTCCGGCCCGAGGATATCGCGCTCGCGCCCAGCGCCGAAGAGCTGGCCGGCCCAACGCTGGGCGCGGCCGAGGTCGAACAGATCACCTTTGCCGGTTCGTTCGAGCGCCTGCGCCTGCGCCTGCCGCCGATCGCCGGCGTGCGCCCGATCGCGCCCGAGGTGCCGTATGGCAGCGACGCGGTGCTGCTCGAAGCCACGCGCTCGCAAGACCAGGCGCGCGGCTTTCCGCTGGCGCCGGGTGCGCGCGTGTGGGTGGGGGTGCGGCGTATGCACGCGCTGGCGCACCCCGGCCTGCGCATGCTGCTGCTCACCGACGGCACGCCCGCCACCCAGCCGGCGCTCGAGCTTGGCGCCCAGCTGGCGCGCCTGGCGCACGCCCGCACGACGATACTGGGCTACAGCCGCGAAAACAGCCCGGCCTTCGGCCAGCAGATGCAGCAGATCCGCGAAAGCCTGGGCAGCGGCCTGCCCGCGCTCGAAACCCGCCAGGCCGATCTTCCAGCCATCCCCGCCGCGCTGGCCGAGGTCGAGCGCCAGAGCTACGACCTGGCGGTACTGAGCAGCCACCAGGCCGGCGACCTCGACCTGGCCGCCCAGCTGCTCCAGCGCGGCGACCAGCACCTGCTGCTGGTGCCAGACGCGCAGACGCTGCCCGAGCGCGTGCTGATCTGCGTAGCGGCCGGCGAGCCCGGCAAAGACGACGTGCTGTTCGCCGGGCGGCTGCTGCGCCACTTCGGCGCGGCGGCCGGCGTGCTCTCGGTGCTGCGGGCTGCCGCCGCCCCGGCCGAGCACGAGCGCGCCGAGCGCTTCATCGCCGCAGGCGTGCGCACGCTGGCCCTGCTGGGCGTGCCGGCGCACAGCGTGCTGCGCCAGGGCGCGGTGATCGAGCAGATCGCCGCCGAGATGGCCGCGGGCGGCTACGACATGCTGGTGCTGGGCGCGCCGCCGCCGCGCGACGACGGCCGTGCGGTGCTGGCCGGCGTCGTCGGCGAGATCTTAAGCGCGATGACTGCGCGGCCGGTGCTGCTGGTGCGCTCGGCAAGCGTCGCCCGCCGGCGCTGGCATATCGTCAGCCGCCAATCGATCGATATGCAGGAGATAAACCGATGAGATCAACACGTCTGAGTTCGCCGCTTCGCCTGGCCGCGCCCGCGCTCGCCCTGATGCTCGTGCTGGCGGCATGCGGCGGCGCCACGCCCCAGGCGGCCGCGCCAACCGCCGCCCCGGCGAGCGCGGGCGCCAGCGGCGGCACCACGCTGATACTCGGCGCCTACACCACCCCGCGCGAGGCGTACGCCAAGCTCATCCCGGTGTTCAAGCAGCAGTGGAAGCAGCAGACCGGCCAGGATCTGACGTTCCAGGAATCGTACCAGGGCTCGGGCGCGCAGTCGCGTGCGATTGTCGAGGGCTTCGAGGCCGACATCGCCGCGCTCTCGCTCGAGGCCGACATCGACCGGATCGCCAAGGCCGGCCTGATCACCCACGACTGGAAGAGCGGCCCGTACAAGGGCATGGTCAGCGACTCGGTGGTGGCCTTCGCGGTGCGCCAGGGCAACCCCAAGGGCATCCACGACTGGGCCGACCTGGCCAAGCCCGGCCTGCAGATCCTCACGCCCAACCCCAAAACCAGCGGCGGCGCGCAGTGGAATATTCTGGCGCTGTACGGCGCCGCCAAGCGCGGCGCGGTGGCCGGCGTGCCGAAAGACGACGACGCCGCCGCGACCGCGTTCCTCAAGGCGGTGCTGAAAAACGTGACCGTGATGGACAAGGGCGCGCGCGAAAGCATTACCAACTTCGAGCAGGGCGTCGGCGACGTGGCGATCACCTACGAGAACGAGGTGGCGGTTGGCCGCATGAATGGCCAGACCTACGAGCTGGTGATCCCGCAATCGACCATCCTGATCGAAAACCCGCTGGCGGTTGTCGATACCTACGCCGACAAGCACGGCACGCGCAAGGCCGCCGAGGCGTTCGTGCAGTTCCTGCTCAGCAAAGAGGCCCAGACGATCTTCGCCCAGTATGGGCTGCGCTCGGTCGACGCCGAGGTGGCCAAGGCCACAGCCGCGCAGTTCCCAAGCGTGCCCGACCTGTTTACAATCGAGTATTTCAACGGCTGGAAAGAGGCCACGCCCACGTACTTCGGCGACAGTGGCGTGTATACCAAGGCGATCGCCGAGGTGCAGCAGTAGCGCCAGCTGGAAAGAGATGCCATGACCGAACGTACCGTGCGCGGCCGGCCCGCACCCGCATCGCGCAGCGCCCTGGCCGCGCGCGCCACCGCGCTCACCTACCTGGCGGTGCTGCTGATCATCCCGCTGGCGATCATTGTGCAGGATGGCCTGCGCGGCGGCGTGGGCAGCCTGCTGGGCGTGCTGACGCAGCCGGTGGCGCGCAGCGCGCTGTGGCTCAGCCTGTGGACGGCCGCAGTGATGGCGGTGATCAACGCCGTGATGGGCACGCTCACCGCCTACGTGCTGGTGCGCTACCGCTTCCCCGGCCGCGCGCTGCTGAGCGCGCTGATCGACCTGCCGTTCGCCATCCCGACGCTGGTGGCCGGCGTCATGCTGGTGGTGCTGTACGGCCCGCAGCGCGCGCTGGGCGCCTGGCTCGGCCAGAACCTGGGCTTGCAGATCATCTTTGCGCCGCCCGGCATCATCCTCGCGCTGCTGTTCGTCACGTTCCCATTCGTGACGCGCGCGGTCGAGCCGGTGCTGGCGGCGCTTGAGCGCGACCAGGAGGAGGCCGCCGCGACAATCGGCGCCGGCACGCTGACGATCTTCCGCCGGGTGGTGCTGCCGGCGCTGGCCATGCCGATCGCCACCGGCGCGCTGCTGAGCTTCGCGCGCGCGATCGGCGAGTTCGGCGCGATCGTGGTGGTGGCCGGCAACATCCCGCTGCGCAGCCAGACGGCGGCGGTGTACGTGTTCGGCGAGATCGAATCCGAGAACCAGCGCGCCGCTACCGCAATGTCGGTGGTGATGCTGCTGATCGCCTTCGGCCTGGTGCTGCTGGTCGATTACCTGCAAAGGCAACCCCATGATGCATGATCGTGCCGGCGCTCGCGGAGACGCAGACGCAGCCGCAAAGACGGCGCCCGCGCCTCCCGCTCTTCCGCTCGCGCGGCCGCGTCGCGCCTGGCTGAAGTGGCTGCTGATCGGCATTGTGGTGGTGTATGTCGGCGTGCTGATCGTGGTGCCGCTTGGCGCGCTGCTGGCCGGCGCGCTGGCCGGCGGGCTGGGGCCGGCTGCGGCGGCGCTCGCCGAGCCGGCGGTGATCTCGGCGTTCGGGCGCACGCTGCTGATCAGCCTGATCGTCGTGCTGGTGCATGGCGCCTGCGGCACCGCCGTGGCCTGGGTGCTGGTGCGGCACCGCTTTCGCGGGCGGCGGGTGCTGAACGGCCTGATCGACCTGCCGTTCGCCGTCTCGCCGGTGGTGGCCGGCTACATGCTCATCCTGCTGTTCGGCCGCCGGGGCGCGCTGGCGCCGCTGGTGAGCGCGCTGGGCATCCCGGTGGCGTTCGCGCTGCCCGGCATGATCCTGGCGACGCTGTTCGTGACGCTGCCGTTCATGGTGCGCGAGCTTATGCCCGTGCTCGCGGCATTTGGCACCGAGCAAGAGCAGGCCGCCGCGACGATCGGCGCCAGCGGCTGGCAGACGTTCTGGCATGTCACGTTCCCGGCGCTGCGCTGGGGCTTTATCTATGGCATCACGCTCACGTTCGCGCGCGCGCTGGGCGAGTTTGGCGCGGTGCTGGTGATCGGCGGCGGCGTGCAGGGCCGCACCGAGACCGCCACGCTCTACATCTTTCGCGCGCTCGACGACCGCCAGTATATCGGGGCCTACAGCGCCGCCCTGCTGCTCGGCGCGATCTCGCTGGCGCTGGTGCTCGGCTCGGATCTGCTGCGCGGCAAAGAGCGCTAACAGAGCGATCATCCACAGCGGTACTTTTTCTTCTGGACGTGTCCATTTCCGCGCGCAGCGCGGAAATGGACACAGAAGACAATCAAGTCAAGTACCGTGCTGCCGCAGGCGAAAAGCACGGCTGGAATGACGCGGCTGGATTATGCTATAGTGCCCATTGCTCACTGCTCACTGCTCCGCTGCGTGTACGCTGCCTATGAACCGACTGCGCCTCAGCACTGTGCTGGTAATCATCAACGTCGGCGTGCTGCTGCTGGCGGTAACCGGCGTGGCGCTGGCGGCCGGGCGGCTGCTCGAGCAGCTCGCCGACACGCAGGCGCTCGCGCGGGTTGCGCAGGCCGGCACGACCGCGCGCCAGGAGATCGCCCGCGCCGGCGCGGGCGCGCTGACAAATGCCCAGCTGCTGGCCGAGCGCCCGACGCTGCTGCGCCTGCTCAACGCCGGCGACAACGCCGAGCTTGGGCGCTTTCTGGCGCAGTTTGGCCGCACCAGCGGGCAGGGCGGCTGCGCGCTGCTGCGCGACGACCGGCTGCTCGCCGCGAGCGACGCTGGCGTGCCCTGGGATACGATCGCGGCGCGCCTGGGCGCGGCAAACCCGTTCTTTTTCCGCGCCGGCGCGGCCGACCCGCCCATACTGGTGGCGCGCGCCGATGTTGCCGGCATGGCCGGCGCGCACGTGCTGGTCGTGCAGCCGCTCGACGCCGCGTTTGCCCAGGCGCTGGGCGACGACCTGGGCGTCACCATCACGATCGCCGACCCAAGCGCCGGCGCCGACATCACGGCCACGCGCAACGACGACCTGGGGCTGTTCCAGGCGCGCGTGCCGCTGGCCGCGTCCGACGGCGCGCCGGCCGGCACGATTGTGGCCAGCCTGCCCACCACCAGCGTCGAGCAGTCGCTCGGCCAGCTCAGCCGCAACCTGCTGCTGATCGCGCTTGGCGTGGCAGTGCTGGCCGGGCTCACGAGCTTTTTGCTCGGCCGGCGGCTGGCCAAACCGCTCGAAACACTCACCGGCGCGGCGGCGCGGATCGGGCGCGGCGACCTGGCCACGCCAATCGCGGTCGCCCCCGGCGGCGAGATCGGCACGCTCGCCAGCACGCTCGAAGAGATGCGCTGGCAGCTGCTGCGCCTGACGGCCGACCTGCACCGGCGCCAATCCGAGTCGCAGGCGATCATCACCGGGATCATCGAAGGCGTATTCAGCGTCGACCGCGAGCGCGCGATCAGGTTTGTCAACCCGCAGGCCGCCGCGCTGCTGGGGCGCGCGCCGGGCGACATAGTCGGCCGCTTCTGCGGCGACGTGCTCAACCCGCGCATGCCCGACGGCACGCGGCCGTGCGCCGAGCACTGCCCGATCATTCACGCGCGCTTCCGCGACGGCGCGCAGGCTACCGAGCACGTGCTGCTGCCCGACGGCCGCCGGCGCACGGTCGTGATCACCAGCGCGCCATTCGCCGCCGACCAGCAGGTGCAGGTGCTGCGCGACGAGACCGAGCGCGAGATGGTGCGGCGCCTGCGCGACGCGGTGCTGGCCAATATTTCGCACGAGTTCCGCACGCCGCTCTCGGCCCAGCTCGCCTCGATCGAGCTGCTGCTCGACCAGCTGCCAACCCTGAGCACCGAGCAGATCGGCCAGCTGGTGCTGTCGCTGCAGCGCGGCACGCTGCGGCTCACCCAGCTGATCGATAACCTGCTCGAGAGCGCGCGGATCGAGTCCGGCCACTTCGCCATCCGCCGCCGGCCGGTCGCGCTCGACGAAGTGATCGAAGACGCGCTCGAGCTGACGCGCCCGCTGCTGGTGCAGCGCGGCCAGCACGCCAGCATCGAGCTGCCGTTCCCGCTGCCGCCAATCGAGGGCGACGCGCCGCTGCTAACGCAGGTGTTCGTGAACCTGCTGGCCAACGCCAACAAGTTCGCGCCCGATGGCTCGTCGATCGCGGTTGGCGGCGCGGTTGGCCCGCGCGATGTGACGCTGTGGGTGGCCGACCAGGGGCCGGGCATGCCGGCCTCGGCCGCCGGCGCGCTGTTTGGCCGGTTTGTGCGCTCGCACGGCGACGAGCCCGAGCAAAACGGCGTGGGCCTGGGCCTGTGGATTGTCCAGTCGATCGTCGAGCGCCACGGCGGCGCCGTCGCGGCCGAGAGCAGCGGCCAGGGCACGCGCGTACGCGTGACGCTGCCGATCGCAGCCGGTTAGCCGCCCCGCGCGGCCTCGCCGCAACCGTACACAAAAAACAAATCAGCAGTACACGCTAGGAGCAGCAATGAAAATACTGGTGGTAGACGACGACCTCGAGCTGCTGGGGCTGATCGCCTTTGCGCTGCGCCAGGCCGGCTACCTGGTGATCGAGAGCGCCGACGGCGGCGCGGCGCTGGCAGACTTTGCGCGCGAGCAGCCCGACCTGGTGATCCTCGACGTGAACCTGCCGACGCTGAGCGGCTTCGAGGTGTGCCGGCGCATCCGCGCCGAGGCCGCCACGCCGATCATGATGCTGACGGTGCGCAACAGCGAGGAAGACCAGGTGCACGGCCTCGACGGCGGCGCCGACGACTACCTCACCAAGCCGTTCAGCCCGCGCACGCTGCTGGCGCGGGTGCGCGCGCTGCTGCGCCGCGCCGATATCGACCGCCCCGCGCCGCTGAGCGCCGGCGACCTGACGCTCGATGTCGAGCGCCAGTCGGTGAGTGTGCGCGGCTCGCCGGTGCGCCTCACCAGCCTGGAGTTCCGGCTGCTGCAGTACCTGCTGGCCAACGCCGGCCACCCGATCGCCGCCGACCGCCTCGCCAGCCACGTGTGGGGCTACCGCGGCCTCGGCGACAAGCAGCTGCTCAAGCAGCTCGTGCACCGGCTGCGCCAGAAGATCGAGCAGAACCCCGCCGAGCCCGAGTACGTGGTGACGGTGGCAGGCGTAGGCTATGTGCTCCAGCCCACGGCCTAGACCCGCCTCCGCACGCCTGGCCACTCAGCGCGCTGCGCGCTCAGGCGCCGCGCGCCCAGTCGGGCAGCGGCGCGAGCAGCTCGAGCAGCCGGCCGCCGGCCGGGTGTGGTAGCGCCATGCGCTCGGCGTGCAGCCGGTGAAACGGCACGGGCGCGCCATCCCAGGCCGCCAGGCCGCCGTAGCGCGCGTCGCCAACGATCGGGAAGCCCAGGTGCGCCAGGTGCAGGCGGATCTGGTGGGTGCGGCCGGTGAGCGGGAAGGCGCGCAGCAGCGTGGCGTCTTCCAGGCGCCGCTCGACGCGGAAGCGCGTGCGCATTGACTTCACGCGCGAGCCATTCGGCAGCACGCGGCCGATCTCGTCGGCCGGGTACACCCGAAACAGGCCGTGGGCGCTGCGGCCGTGGCCGCTGAGGATCTCGAACTCGTCGGGCGGCGCGCCTGCGCACAGCGCCAGGTACTCCTTATGCACCAGGCCGCCCACAAACGCGCGCTGGATTGCCGGGTTCATCGCCGGGTTCTTCGACGCCAGCAGCACGCCGGTGGTGTCGCGGTCGAGCCGGTGCGCCAGGTGCGTCGGCAGGGCCGCGCCGTCGCGCGCCAGCAGAAACGCGCGCAGCGCCGCGTGGAGGTTGCCCTCGGCGTCCCACGGCGTCATGTCTACATACGTGCCCGGCGGCTTGTTGAGCACCAGCAGGTCGCTATCTTCGTACAGGATCTGCTCGGCGGTGATGGCAACCTCAGCGTAGGCGCCGCTCAGCGGCCGGTGGATCGCCAGCATCATCCCGGCCCGCGCCGGCACGTCGGCCTCGCGCGTGCGCGCGCCGTCGATCCACAGGCCGCCGCGGTCGATCAGCCGGGCCGCGTCGAGCGTGCCGGCCAGCGCCGCCGCCACCAGCTCGCGCAGCGGCCGCCCGTCGTCGGCGGGGTCGACCGTAAGGCGAATAGTTGGCGAGTCGTCGGCCATATAACGTTAGAGCTTACGCATCTGTATCGGTGTGCGACTGTTCCGCGCTCTGTGCGGTGCTCTTCTCGGTATCGTGTGCAGTTTTTCCCTGCTCCATGCGGAAAAACCGCACACAGAATATCAACAAGTACCGTGCTGCCGCATTCTTAATCTCGCACCGTGAGGAGGCCAAAGAACGCACATGCGTAACTCCTAACGGTGAAGAGACAAGCAGGCCGGCTGCATATCGCTCGGCAGCGCCTGGCTCGCTCCCTGGCGCGCTAGCTCCGCTCGACGTACTGCTTGCGGTAGTAGTCGAGGTACTCGCCGCTCTTGATCGGCCGCCACCAGGCCTCGTTCGCCACAAACCAGCGCACCGTCGCCTCGAGCGCCTGGTCGAAAGTGTGGCGGCTGCGCCAGCCCAGCGCCTGCAGCTTGGCCGTATCCAGCGCGTAGCGCCGGTCGTGGCCGGCGCGGTCGGGCACGAACGTGATCAGGCTCTGCGGCTTGCCCAGCAGGCCGAGCAGCTTGCGGGCCATGTCGATATTGTGCGTCTCGACGCCGGTGCCGACATTATAGAACTCGCCGAGCGCGCCCTTGTGCAGCACCGTGTCGATGCCCTCGCAGTGATCTTCGACATACTGGTAGTCGCGCATCTGCATGCCGTCGCCATACAGCGGCAGCGGGGTATCGTCGATCGCGTTGGTGATGAACAGCGGCAGCGCCTTCTCGGGGTAGTGGTACGGCCCGATATTATTCGAGCCGCGCGTAGTGGTGACGGGCAGGCCATAGGTGATGTAGTAGGCGTACACCAGGTGCTCGGCGCCGGCCTTGCTGGCCGAGTACGGGCTGCGCGGCTCGAGTGGGTCGCCCTCCTTCGAGCGCGCCGGCGCCGGGATCGCGCCGTACACTTCGTCGGTGCTGATCTGGTGAAAGCGCTCAAGCTTATGCTCGCGCGCGGCCTCGAGCAGCGCCCACGTGCCATTGACATTCGTCGTCACCACCGCGTCGGGTGCCATGATCGAGCGATCGACGTGCGTCTCGGCGGCGAAGTTGACGATCGTGTCGATATCGTGGGCGCGCAGGGCCGCGCGCACCGCCGCGATGTCGCAGATATCGCCGCGCACAAACGCGAAGCGCGGGTTCTCGCGCACGCGCTCAAGGTTCTCGAGCCGCCCGGCGTAGGTGAGCTTGTCGAACACCACCACCCGGTAGTCGTCGTACTTCTCGAGCATATAGTGCACGAAATTGCTGCCAATAAAGCCGGCGCCGCCGGTGACAAGGAGGTTGCGCATACCAGGTTCTCCACATTCATGATTATGAATAGCGTAACTTCGCAGAGTGTAGCATAGTCGGTGGGGCTGTCAAACATAGCGAGCTGACGCGCGCCTTACGCGCTGTAGTGTCTCTGCGGTCGCTGCATACCCGGCCTCCCGCGTCCAAAACCCTGCCGGTTTTCCTACAACCTTTCCGGCTGAAAGAATGCCGTACCAGCTTCACTGCCGTACGCTCATGCCTCAGGGCAAACCGACGCGTCATTCTGTACCACAAGGCGCACCTCAGGGCAAACCGACGCGTCATTCTGCATCTCGAGGCATGCGCCACTCAGGCTGAGCATACAGAGGCATTCTTTACGGGGTCTGGGGCGAAGCCCCAGCGGCGAGGTGCAGGAGGCCGGCGGCGGCCTCCTGCCGCGGGGCGCGGGGGCGCGCAGCCCCGGCTCACCCGAGAGGAGAAGGCGCGCATCGTGCGCGCCCTACGGGAACGAAGGCCGTGCCAGCGTCAACGCCGTACGCGCCTGCCTCAGGGCCAACCATCACCCGTACTCGAGCTCACAAGGCATGCGCCACTCAGGCTGAGCATACAGAGGCTTTCTTACGGGGTCTGGGGCGAAGCCCCAGCGGCGAGGTGCAGGAGGCCGGCGGCGGCCTCCTGCCGCGGGGCACGGGGCCGCACAGGCCCCGGCTCACCCGAGAGGGAGAAGGCGCGCACGGTGCGCGCCCTACGGGAACGAAGGCCGTGCCAGCGTCAACGCCGTACGCGCCTGCCTCAGGGCCAACCATCACCCGTACTCGAGCCACAAGGCATGCGCCACTCAGGCTGAGCATACAGAGGCTTTCTTTACGGGGTCTGGGGCGAAGCCCCAGCGGCGAGGTGCAGGAGGCCGGCGGCGGCCTCCTGCCGCGGGGCACGGGGGCGCGCAGCCCCCGAAGCAGCCTGGGGCGCGGGGGCGCAGCCCCCGAAGCAGCCTGGGGCGCGGGGGCGCAGCCCCATTGACGCAGGCGCAGCCCTCAGGTAGAATGCAACTCGCGGCGCGCCGGCGCGCCGCCACACACGAAACGAGAACAGAATGGCTCACTCGCTGGAACTCAAAGAGACGCGCGCGCGCGGCGCGGCCGTGCTGGCCGAGCTGCTGCGGGCCATGCGCCCAAAAGAGTGGATCAAAAATATCTTTGTGTTCGCGGCGATCGCCTTCGCGCGCGATAGCGCCAACGGCACCCCGCTCTGGCAAGAGCTCGACAAGCTGCTGATCGTCGCGGTCGCGTTCGTGCTGTTCTGCATGGCCGCCAGCGCGATCTACCTGATCAACGACCTGGTCGATATCGAGAAGGACCGCGCCCACCCCAAGAAGAAGAGCCGCCCGCTGGCCTCAGGGCGCCTCAGCCCGGCGCTGGCGCGCGTCGCTGCCGTGCTGCTACTGCTGCTGGCACTCCCCGGCGCGTTTCTGCTCGACTACATGCCCGGCCAGGGGCTGCTGCGCGACATCGACTTCGGCGTGGCGCTGCTGAGCTATGTGCTCATCCAGGGCGTGCTGTACTCGTACTACCTCAAGAACATCGTTATTCTCGACATCTTCACGATCGCCGCGGGCTTTGTGCTGCGCGCCGTGGCTGGCGCGCTGGTGCTCGACATCCAGATCACCTACTGGCTGCTGATGTGCATGGGCCTGCTGGCGCTGTTCCTCGGCCTGGCCAAGCGCCGCGCCGAGCTGATCCTGCTTGAGCACGGCGCCGGCGAGCACCGCCGCATCCTCGCCGAGTACTCGCTGCCGATGCTCGACCAGATGATCTCGATCATCACCGCCGCCACGATCATCGCCTACACGCTGTTCACCACCACCGCCGAGACATTGCCGCGCCACCCGTTCCCGATCATGCTGATCACCGTGCCGGTCGTGATCTACCTGATCTTCCGCTACCTCTACCTCATGTATAAGCACGGCGAGGGCGGCAGCCCGGCCGACCTGATCATCAAGGATGTGCCGTTTATCGCCGCCGGCGCGCTGTGGGGCGCGCTCGTGCTGGCGATCCTGGCGCTGGCGCACTAGCTCCCCGCAGAACACCGCCGGCGTCTTTCTGATAGGTGCCCGCAACCCATGCTCACATTCGTCAAATTCGGCGGCTCGGTGATCACCGACAAGACCGGCCAGGAGGCGCCCGACCTGCCGGTCATCCGCCGCCTCGCCGCCGAGGTGCGCGCCGCGCTCCGTGCCGCGCCGCCCGCCGACCGGCTGATCATCGGCCATGGCAGCGGCTCGTTTGGCCACACCTACGCCCAACGCTACGGCATCCACACCGGCCTCGCCGCCGGCGCCGACTGGATGGGCTTCGCCCAGACATCGGCCGCCGCGCTGCGCCTGAACCGGATCGTCGTCGACGAGCTGCTGGCCGCCGGGGTTCCGGCGATCGCGTTTCAGCCCGCCGCCACGCTGCTGGCCGAGCGCGGCCGCCTGGCATCCTGGGATACTGCCAGCGTCGCGCGCGCGCTGGAGCACCGCCTGGTGCCGGTGGTCCACGGCGACGTGGCCTTCGACCGCGCCCAGGGCTCGGCGATCGTCTCGACCGAGCAGCTGCTCGAGGCGCTGGCGCGCGACCCGGCGCTGCGGCCAGGGCGGGTGGTGCTGGTGGGCGAGGCAGGCGTGTTCACCGCCGACCCGCGCGCCAACCCGCAGGCCGAGCGGATCGCGCGGATCGACGCGCGCAATATCGCGGCGGTGCTGGCCGGCACCGGCGGCTCGCACGGCGCCGACGTCACCGGCGGGATGCGCAGCAAGGTCGAGCTGATCTGGCGGCTGGCCCAGGCCAGCCCCGGCCTCAGCGTGCAGCTGATCGGCCCGGCGCCGGGCTTGCTGGCGCGCGCGCTGCTCGGCCAGGCCGAGGGCGAGGGCACGGTGATCGCCGACTCGGCCTAGCCGTCGGCCAGCGTGGTGATCGCCGCCACGCGCTCGAACATCAGAAACGACAGTGGCAGGCCGATCACCGTGGCGGCCGCCAGCCACGCCAGCTGCATCCACAGCAGGCTCAGCCACCAGCCGATCAGCACGAAGTACACCGCCCGCACCGCGAAGTGCGCGCCGCTGCCCAGGCCTGCCGCGCTCAGGCCGCGCCGCTCCTGGCGCAGCGTCATCACCTGCGGCAGCCGGTTGAACATCCACATGCCAAGCGGTAGCCCGATCACCGTCAGGTTCAGCAGCCACGCCGCCAGCAGCCACAGCTGCCCGGCCCACAGCCCCACGAACACAAACCATAGCGCCCGCGCCAGCAGCGGCAGCGCCGCCGGGGTTGGCGGCACCGCCACGTAGATATGCTGCACCACCGTCGCCCCGCCCGCCCCGGCGGCCGCCAGCGCCGGGGCGTAGCCCTGCGGCGCGCGGCCCGCCAGCGCCGCGCCGCAGCCCACGCAGAAGCGCGAGCCCGGCGGGTTGCCGACGCCACAGGCCGGGCAGGCCGGGCCGCGCCGTATCGGCGGTATCGCCGCCGGCGGCTCGGCCAGCGCCGCGCCACAGCCAATACAGAAGCCCGCGCCGGCCTGGTTGCGCGTGTCGCAACGCGCGCAGAGCACGGCTTCAGCCTGGGAGGGTTGCATAGCTATTCCTTTCGATCAGCCCGGTTCTCTGGCGCATTCGACGCCGCGCGCCGCGCCAGTGTTGCGCGCCTGCCGCCGAGCACAAACCACGCAGCGACCGATCGCAAATCGCTACGATCGGCGGCCGCATTCCGGCATACAATCGAAAACACGCCCGCAACCCGCGCGTACCCGGCGCGTATAGATCAGCGTTACTACAAAAACGGACGAGCAACATTCACGCCCTACAAAGGAGGACACCGCAATGGCCCTGCTCGACCTGGTCGAATACCTCGATCCCACCGGCAATGTGCTCGCGGCGCGCGTGCCGCCCGATGGCTCGGGCGAGCTGCGCTTCGGCTCGCAGTGCGTCGTGCGCGAGGGCCAGCTGGCGTTCTTCGCGCGCGATGGCCGCTTCCTCGACATGCTCATCCCCGGCCGGCACACGCTCACCAGCGCGAATATTCCGCTGCTGATCGAGCTGCTGAAGCTTCCGTTCGGCAGCAAGAGCCCGTTTCGCGCCGACGTGTACTTCGTGAACCTGCAGCAGCATACCGACCTCAAGTGGGGCACGCCGCAGCCTATCCCCATGCGCGATTCGCAGTTCGGCATCGCGCGCATCCGCGCGTTTGGCACCTATATCATCCAGGTGGCCGAGCCGCGCAAGCTGCTGACGTCGGTGGTCGGCACGCGCGGCCGCTTCACCGTGCTCGATGTCGAGGAGCAGCTGCGCAGCTCGATCATCGCGCGCGTGGCCGATGTGATCGCCGAGTGGATGCGCGAGCGCAAGCTTTCGGTGGTAGACCTGGCGACCGAGTACGACGAGCTTTCCGAGGCGGCGCACGCCGCGCTCAAGCCCGACTTCGCCGGCCTGGGGCTCGAGCTGACGCGCTTCTACATCAATACGATCACCATCCCCGAGGAGCTTGAGCACCGGCTCGACCAGGTCGGCGGCGTGGCGGCCATGGGCGGGCTCGACGGCTACACGCGCTTCAAGGCCGCCGAGGCGCTGGGCGACGCGGCGCGCGCTGGCGGTGGCAGCCTCGCCGGCGCTGGCGTGGGCCTGGGCGTAGGCATGAACCTGGGCGCGCTGATGGGCAGCGCGCTGGCGCCTGCACCCCAGCCGCCTGCACCCCAGCCGGCCGCCCAGCCCGGCGCCAAGCACTGCCCGCAGTGCGGCAGCACCGTGCCTGCGAGCGCGAAATTCTGCAACGAGTGCGGTGCGTCGCTGCGCACGCCGGCCTGCCCGAAGTGTAGCTCGGCGGTGCAGCCGGGGGCGAAGTTCTGCATTGAGTGCGGCACCGCACTGAGCTAGCCCGCCCCAGGCCCGATCTGCGGGGAAGCGCAGGACGCGCCAGGAGTTTTTTTTGGCTGAAGGCGCGCCGTGCCAATAGCAGCGCCTTTCGATCATGCCTCAGGGCGCGCCGGCACTTCATTCCAACTCCATTTGATTACTTTCTTGTATGCCCTGCCCGGCTTCGCCGGGCAGGGCATACAAGAAAGGGGGGGGGGGGAAGCCGCCCCCGAACCCCCACCATACAGCAAGTGTTCAAGCGTATTCTGCTCGGGACAGAAATGAGGAGCCAGCTACCCTGTGGGTATCGGCAGGCGCACAAGGTTTGGGCCGCGGCCGTACTGCTGCTACGAAGCGCTCGCGTCGCCGATCGCGCCAAGGCAATGGCGGATCGTCGAGAAAAGCGTGCTGAACGAGGCAGGCTTGGTCATAAACGCGTCACAGCCAACTTCATACGAGATCCGGCGCTGGGCTGATGTCTCGTAGGCCGTGAGGATAATGATCGGAATGCGCCGGGTTGCCTCGTCCTGCTTAATCACACGCGTGGCTTCCCAGCCGTTGATCCCCGGAAGCCCCACATCCATCAGGATCAGGTCGGGCCGCTCGTTCTGCGCTATGCTAATCGCGTTCGCGCCGTCGATGGCCTCGAGCACACCATAGCCCTCCCATCGCAGGCGGCGTATCACTACATCACGACTCAACGCGTCGTCTTCTACTACTAGAATCGTTGCCATAAACGATGCTCCAGTGCGCAACAGCACCACATCAACTTGTTATCGGACGTACTGCTCCACACGCTGCGCTTACGTGAATATGTGTACAGATAGCGTATGGCATGAGCCAGATGCGGCACACAGGCAGTATATCATGGTGGCGATATATTTCCTTAAAAAGTGTGTGAATCATTTGTTACATATACAGTTCGCGTATTCACCTTGCGCAGCGCAGGTTTGCAGTGCCTGCGGCCTGCCATCATAGCCTGATGCCAATGCGCGCGCTTGCGTCGTTGTCGTCTGCGCGCGGGCGCCTGCCATCCTTGGCTGCGTTGGCCAGGCAATCCTGGATGGCGCTGAACAGCTCAGCGAAGACGATCGGCTTTGCCACAAAAGCATCGCAGCCGGCCTGGCGCGCGATGCGGCGCTCGGCGGGCAAGGCATACGCCGTCACAATGATAATCGGGATGTGCCTGGTGCTAGCGTCGCGCTTGATGATCTGCGTAGCGTCCCACCCGTCCATTCCCGGCAGACCGACATCCATCAGGATCAGGTCGGGCTGCTGCCCATGCGCCAGAAAAACCGCCTGCGCGCCATCTGCGGTTGTGACCACCTCGTAGCCCTCCCAGCGCAGCCGCCGCGTCAGCACATCGCGGTGTAAAGGGTCATCTTCAACCACCAGTATCTTCAACATGACCTTGCTCCATGATCCATGCACTAGCACAATGCCACGCCGGCATGGTGCGACCGGCGTGGCAGTATGGTACGGATTTCGTGTTTGTCAGGTGGGATGCGCCCCGGGCTAGGCACGTCTCGCTATTGAGTATAGCATGAGTTTCGTGCTATCGGCAGGCGCATTCGGCAGCATGCATGGGGCGCCGTCAAACTCCGGCGCTCTTGCGCTCGCCCGCCGCTGGGTGAGGCCGGGCAGAGGCTGGGGTGCTCGGGGCGACGCCGAAGTCGCCCTTGCAGCACCCAAGCCTGAGAAGCTGGTTGAAAGGGGTGGGTTGGAAGGAAGCCGCGCCTCCGGCGCCGGGGCCCTGCCGCTGGAAGCGACACGATGAGCGCGGGCGGCGCTGGCGAGCAGGCTCAGTAGCTGCCCTTGCTGCTCGTGGGTGCGGTGGGCGCGGCAGGCGTGGCGGCCCCGCTGGGTGCAGCTGGCGATGCCGTCGCCGCGCCGCAGGCCTGCAGCAGCGCGACGCAGATCGCAAGCCCAAGCAGCAGAGTACGCCGGCGCAATCGAGCCATATGAGCCTCCATTTCACAACTTCTACGATAAAAATACTGTTATGATCAGCCTACGAGGCACTTGTGAACTTTGTACTTCTCGCCTGAAGCGATCTATTCGCCCAGCTGCGGATGCGCTAGCGCAATAGCAGGCTATCGACAGCCCGGCAAGCCCGTGATACACTCGCCGCGGATTCGATCATCGCATGGCTAATAGACTTCATCGGAAATAGGGGAGCCGGAGGGGCTTTGCCGCTCCAAACCTCCCTGGTGGGGCGTGGATGGTAGCAAAGCTACTATCCACGCCCCACCAAGAGAGGATTTCTTGGGGGCCGCAGGCCCCCAAACCCCACGATTGTTATTTCCAATAAAATCTAATAGGCTGGAAAGCAGATCTGAGACACGCCTACGCCACTGAGGAGGAGTCGCTATGGTTGACGCGGTCTGGTCGCTGCCCCATCACGACGGTTCGGCGATGTACGTCCCCGAGCCCAACATCACACTCGGCGGTACCGTCGACGTCTTCCTGCGCGTCCCACGGGCGAGCGATGTCACAAGCGCGTGGGTGCGCGTGATCAGCGACGGCGAGCCTGAGCTGGTGCGCGCGGTGGTCGATCGGCAAGACGCGCACGACCAGTGGCTCCGCGCCACGCTGCCGGTGGTCAACCCGGTGGTGAGCTACCGCTGGCTGCTCGACGGCGGGCCGTACGGCTACCAGTGGCTGAACGGCACCGGGCTGCACGGGCACGACGTCGCAGATGCGGCCGACTTTCGGCTCAGCGCGTACGGTCCGCCCCCCGCGTGGGCAACCGCCACGATGTACCAGATTTTCCCCGACCGCTTCGCCAAATCGGCCGACCGCCCGGCGCCGGCGTGGGCCAGGCCCGCGGCTTGGGATGATCCGGTGATCGGCGAAGGGCCAGACACGCCGCGCCAGCTTTTCGGCGGCGACCTCGACGGCATCGCGGCGCACCTGGATCATATCGCGTCGCTTGGGGTTGGGACGATCTACCTGACGCCGTTTTTTCCAGCCGAGTCGAACCACCGCTATAACGCCTCGACGTTCAGCGTCGTCGATCCACTCCTCGGCGGCGACGCGGCCATGGCGCGGTTGGCCGCCGCAGCACGCGCCAGGGGCATCCGCCTGATGGGCGACCTCACGACCAACCACTGCGGCGATACCCACGAGTGGTTCCAGGCGGCGTTGGCCGACGCGGCGGCCCCCGAAGCATCGTTCTTCTTTTTCACCAGCCATCCGCACAGCTATGCCGGGTGGTGGGGCCTGCGCGAGATGCCGATCTTCGACCACCGCAGCGCCGAGCTGCGCCGCCGGCTCTACGACGGCCCGGACTCGGTTGTGGCGCGGTGGCTCGGGCCGCACGCGCTCGACGCCTGGCGGATCGACGTAGCGAACATGACCGGCATTCACGGCGGCATCGACCTGGGTCACGAGGTGGCCACAACCATCCGGCGCACAATGGCGCAGGCCGCCGCCGAGTCGTTCCTGCAGGCCGAGTCCAATCACGATGCCAGCCGCGACTTGCTTGGCGACGGCTACCAGGGCACGATGAACTACGCGGCCTTCGCGCGGCCGCTGTGGCAGTGGCTGCTGCCGCCGCAGGCCCGGCCGTACGCGCACGCCAAGTACCCGCTGCTGCCGAACCTGCCGGGCCGCCTGGCCGTGCGGGCGATGCGTGAGCTATCGGGGGTTACGCCCTGGCAGGCCACCCTGCACGCGATGAACCTGATCGGCTCGCACGACACGCACCGGGTAGCATCGCTGCTCGGCGACGCGCGACTGGTCGACGTCGCGTTCGGCATGCTCGCCGCCTACCCTGGCATCCCCATGATCTACGCCGGCGACGAGATCGGCCTGGCGACCATGGGGCCGGAGTACGCGCGCGTCCCTATGCCCTGGGCGCACCCGGAACGCTGGGATCAGCGGCGGCTCGCGACAACGCGTGCCCTCTTCCAGGCGCGCGCCCGGAGTGTCGCGCTCCAGCGCGGCGGCCTACGCTGGCTGTCGATCGGCGACGACGCGCTGACGTTCCTGCGCGAGGCGCCAGGCGAGGCGGTGCTCGCCCACGCCGCGCGCGCGAGCCACGCGCCCGTGCGGCTGCCGGCGGCGCTTGTGGGCGCGAAGCTGGTGGGGCTGGCCGGCACGGCAGACCTGTGGGCCGACGGCGAGGGTATGATCACGCTTCCCGCAGACGGGCCGGCGTTCGGCATGTGGCAGCTCAACGGCATGTAAGCTCGCAATGTAAGAGCTTTCATTTCCCCTCTTGACAACTTTTAACCCCTGGTGTATGATGTAAGAGCTTTCATTACAGCTCAATCACATAGCCTTGTGCAACGAGTAGTGTCGTCCTATGGCAGCTGCGACAATTTACGACGTATCAAAGCGTGCTGGTGTCAGCATCGCGACGGTCTCGCGGGTGCTGAATTCTCCGGATCTGGTAGGCCCGGAGACGCGTGCGCGTGTGCTCAATGCGATCGACGAGCTTAACTTCGTGCCCAAGTTCGAGGCGCAGACGCGTGCGCGCAGGGATATTGGGCGCATCGGCGTGCTCACGCCGTTCTTCACGTCGGACTCATTCGTCGATCGCTTACGCGGCGTTGTAGCCGCGCTGGCGGGGCAACCCTACGAACCGGTGATCTACGATGTTGCTTCGGCGGCGCAGCGCGACGGCCACCTGGCCAACCTGCCGCTTACTCGCCGCGTCGACGGCGTCATCGTGATCGGGCTGCCATTCGACGACATCACGGCGCGGCGCCTGCAGAAGTTTCGCCTGCCGACGGTACAGATCGTCTCGGCGAGCCAAAAGTTCAACCAATCGATCAGCAGCGTTGTTCACGACGACACTGCCGGTGGGCGCATAGCCGCAGAATACCTGCTTGAGCGCGGCTACCGCCGTTTCGGTTTCGTCGGCGACACAAACATTCCCGAATTTGTCGGCGTATCCGAAGATCAGAAGCTTGGCACATTTCGGCGCACTCTGGCGCTCGCCGGCTTCAATTTGCCCGATGCATACGTTCGGCTGGCGCCGTTCGGCATGGAGAACGCCAGGCAGGAAGGGCAGATACTGCTCGATCTGCCCGAGCCGCCAGACGTGATCTTCGCCGGCAGCGACACTCAGGCGATCGGGGTTATCAGCGCCGCTCGCGAGCGCGGGCTGGCGGTACCGGGCGACCTAGCTGTGATGGGCTTCGACGATATCGAGATCTCCGACTTCATTGGACTGACCACAATCCGCCAGCAGCTCAAAGAATCCGGCCGTCTGGCGGCTGAGCTGCTACTAGCCCACATCACCGAAGAAGAAGCACCTGCGCGGCAGATCGAGCTCCAGTTTACGCTGATGCGGCGCATGACTGCTTAGAAATTGCCTGGAAAGGGACGCGCGAGGGGCATAGCCCCGACTCCTCCTTTGCAGGCAGTCTCTTAGTGTACCCAAAATCCGGGCATGCGAGCGGAGATTCTATGTCTGATGCGACGATCTACGATGTCGCGAAGTCGGCAAACGTCAGCATTACCACAGTCTCGCGAGTTCTGAATTCGCCCAACCAAGTGAATCAAACCACGCGCTCGCGCGTGCTCGCCGCCATCGATCGGCTCCATTTCGTACCAAAGGCCGAGGCAGCTGCGCGCGCGCGCAAGGGCACCGGCAGGATCGGCGTATTGGCGCCGTTTATCACCTACCCGTCGTTTGTGCAGCGCCTGCGTGGCGTCACGGCAGTGGCCGATGCTGACTACGAGCTGGTTATCTACAATGTCGACTCGGCATCGCGGCGCGATAACTACCTTGCTACGCTGTCGGTCACGCGCCGGCTCGACGGCCTGATCGTGATGGCGCTGCCATTTGACGATGAGGCCGGCGAGCGCCTGCGGGCGCACCACCTTGAGACGGTGCTGATCGAATGCGTGCACCCGTTCTTTAGCAGCGTCGAGATCGACAACATCGCCGGCGGCGCGCTGGTAGCGCGCTACCTGCTCGCGCGAGGTCACCGGCGCTTTGGCTTCGTCGGCGATGCCAATGTGCCCAACTACGCGATCCACACCAGCGAGCAGCGGCTGTACGGCTTCCAGCAGGAGCTGGCCAAGGCCGGGCTGCCGCTTGGCCCCGAGTATATTCGGCTGGATGACCATGGCCTTGATCGGGCGCGCCAGCAGGCTCACAGGCTGCTCGACTTACCGGAGCCGCCCACGGCGATCTTCGCGCCGAGCGATACGCAAGCCATGGGCGTGCTGAAAGCCGCGCGCGAGCGTGGTGTCGCCGTGCCCGACGAGCTGGCGGTGATTGGCTTCGACGACGTCGAGGTAGCCGAGTACATCGGCCTCACCACCGTGCGCCAGCCGCTCGAAGAATCCGGCCGCGTGGCGGTCGAGCTGCTGCTGGCGCGGCTAGCCGATTCGGCGCGGCAGACACAGCGCGTGATGCTGCCGCTCGAGATCGTGCAGCGCGAGACGACCTGAACATCAACGATAGCCCGGCTGCTGCTATTAGCGGCGCGGTGGTTCGCAATATCGCTTCCACTTTTTCTGCCGGCTCGGGTGGCTTTGGATACGGAAAGGAGGTGAGGCCGATTATTAGCGCTGATCCTGGGTGTGCTCTGACGTGGATGTATCAAACATTGTTAGGAGGACAGCTTTAATGCACAAGAAGAGTCTCTCGCTCATCCTGCTGGCGATGCTCGCCAGCATGATCCTTGCCGCCTGCGGCGGTGGCACCGCCGCTGCGCCGACACAGGCACCCGCTGCGCCGGCCGCCCCCGAGGCGACCAAAGCCCCCGAGCCGACTGCCGCGCCGGCCCCCGAGGCGACCAAAGCCCCCGAGCCGACCGCCGCGCCGGCCGCTGCTACGGCTGCCCCGGCGAACCAGCCCGGCTACACAATCGTCGTGCCGCAGGGCCTGCGCACCGATCTCAAGGGCACCACGATCAAGTGGATCGCCGGCGCCGATGGCCCGCAGGCTCCGCTTGACGATGCAGACGCGAAGAAATTTACCGAGGCCACCGGCATCAATGTTCAGGTGATCCGCGGCGACCAGAGCGCAACCGACCGCCTGGCGACCTACCGCCAGCAGCTCAGCGCTGGCTCGGCCGACATCGACGTCTACCAGATCGACGTGATCTGGCCTGGCATCGTGGCCGAGTTCGCCGCCGACCTGAGCGCCGCCTTCCCGGACGCGAAGAAGGATTTCTTCCCGGCGATCGTCGAGAACAACACCGTGAACGGCAAGCTGGTTGGCGTGCCGTGGTTCACCGACGCTGGCCTGCTATACTATCGCAAGGACCTGCTCCAGAAGTATGGCATCAGCAACCCGCCGGCCACCTGGAAAGAGCTTGAGGACGCCGCGAAGAAGATCCAGGACGGCGAGCGCGCGGCTGGCAACAAGGACTTCTGGGGCTTTGTGTGGCAGGGCAAGGCCTACGAGGGCCTGACCTGCGACGCGCTGGAGTGGCAGGTTTCGAACGGCGGCGGCTCGATCATTGAGCCCGACGGCACCATCAGCATCAACAACCCGGCGGCGGCCGCTGCGTTCGACCGCGCCAAGAGCTGGATCGGCACGATCTCGCCTCCCGGCGTGACCGGCTACCAGGAAGAAGAGGCCCGCGGCGTGTGGCAGGCCGGCAACGCGGCGTTCATGCGCAACTGGCCGTACGCCTTCTCGATCGGCCAATCCGACCCCAAGCTCAAGGATAAGTTCGACGTGGTGCCGCTGCCGAAGGGCGACGGCGACAAGGCCCGCAACGCCGACACGCTCGGCGGCTGGCAGCTGATGGTCAACAAGAACTCCAAGAATATCGAGGCGGCGACCGAGTTCGTCAAGTACATGACCAGCGCCGAGCTGCAGCGGTCGAACGCGATCGAGCGCTCGCTGCTGCCGACGCGGCCGGCTGTCTACGACGACCCGGACGTGCTCAAGGCCAACCCATACTACGCCTCGCTGAAGCCGGTCTTCTCGGGTGGCGCCGTCGCGCGGCCCTCGACCGTTTCGTCTGACCTGTACAACGATGTCTCGACGGCCTACTTCACGGCGGTGAACCAGGTGCTGACCGGCCAGAAGGACTCCAAGACGGCGGTGGCGGATCTCGAAACTGATCTCAAGAAGATCCTCAAGTAACGCCTCATCCCAAAGCCCCGCTCCCGCCTGGCGGGGGCGGGGCACCGTAGTCTGGGGAAGGAGCGGTCCAACCTCGGGCAAACCAGCCATAGGGAGAAGCACATGGGCCAGCAGGTTGCAGACGTGAAGCAACCCCCAGTGACGCGTAGGCGTCTGTTTGCGGGACCACAGAGCGCCGAGGCGCGCCGGCGCGAACGCCTGGGGTGGATCTTGACAGCGCCAACAATCATCTTGATTTGTCTCGTCGCCCTTTACCCGGTGCTGCGCACTTTCTACCTGAGCTTCACCAATGCGCGCCTCAGCAGCGCGCGCGCGGTCAGCTTCGTCGGCATCTCGAACTACACCGACCTGCTAACCGACCGTACATTCTTGCAGGCAACCTACAACACTGCGATCTTCACGATCATCTCGGTGGCCTTCGAGACAGTCCTGGGCCTGATCGTTGCGCTGACGATCCACTCGAACTTCAAAGGCCGTGGCCTGGTTCGCACCGCTATGCTGATCCCCTGGGCCATCCCAACGGTCGTCTCGGCACGTATGTGGGCCTGGATGTACAACGACGTATTCGGCGTGATCAACGATCTGCTAGTCACCCGGCTGGGCGTGCTCGACCACAAGCTCGCCTGGGTCGCCGACCCGGTGCTGACGCTGCCCTCGCTGATCGCGATCGATGTCTGGAAAACCACGCCGTTTATGGCGCTGCTGCTGCTGGCCGGGCTGCAGGTCATTCCCGACGACATCTACGAGGCCGCCGATATCGACGGCGCATCGAAGTGGCAGCAGTTCTGGACGATGACGCTGCCAATGCTGCGGCCGGCGCTGGTGGTGGCGCTGATCTTCCGTACGCTCGACGCGTTCCGCGTCTTCGACCTGCCGTTTGTGGTGAAGGGCACCGCGCCGGAGTCGATTACGCTCTCGATCCTGGCACGCCAGACTATGATCGACCTGGCCCGGCTTGGCCAGGGCGCGGCGCTCGCCGTGGTGATCTTCATCTTTCTGATGATCATCGTCGCCGTATATGTACGCCTCGTGCGCGTGGAGGTGGAGTGAAATGGCAGCAACCACAGCATCACTCAGGCAGGAGCGCCGCAGCCGGAGGACTAGGGAGATCGTGGGGCGGGTTGCCTTCTGGGTTCTGATCGTCATCATCCTGGTGTATACGCTGTTCCCGTTCTACTGGGCGATCGTCTCGTCGCTCAAGCCCTCCACCGAGCTATTCGATACGCCGGTGGCCTACTGGCCGAAGAACCCAACGCTCGACAACTACCGGGCGGTGTTCGCGAACCCGATCTTCCCGCTGGCGCTACGCAACTCGGTGATTGTGACCGTCAGCACAGTGCTGCTGGCGCTGGTGGTCGGATCGCTGGCGGCCTACGCGCTGGGGCGGCTGCGCTTCCGTGGCCGGACGTTCATCCTGTACCTGACGCTGTCGATGACGACGTTTCCAGCGATCGCGATCCTCGGCTCGCTATACCAGATGATCGTCGGCGCCGGGCTCTACAACCGGCTCGCGGCGCTGATCTTTTCCTACACGGTGTTCTCGCTCCCATTCACCGTGTGGGTGTTGACAAGCTTCTTCCGTGCGCTGCCGAGCGAGCTAGAGGAGGCCGCGTTTGTCGACGGCGCGACGCCGCTGCAGACCTTCCGCATGGTGCTGCTGCCGCTGACAGCTCCGGCGCTGGTGACGACCGGCCTGCTGGCATTCATCGGCGCCTGGAATGAGCTGCTGTTCGCGCTGACATTCACACAGGATTACGGCGACCCTGAACATTTCTTCAACATCAGCACGGGGGCACGCACGGCGATTGTGGCGGTGGCGACCTTCCAGGGCAAGACGCAGTTCGAGCTACCGTGGGGCAGCATCATGGCCGCATCGGTCACGCTGACAATCCCGCTGGTGCTGCTGGTGCTGATCTTCCAGCGCCGGATCATGGCCGGCCTGACCGCAGGAGCAGTCAAGGGCTGACACCGCACAACGAACATTCGTTTCTGGCTGAGCGGGCGAAGGGCGAAGGACCAAAGACGAAACTGCGATCCGTCCTTCGTCCTTCGCCCTTCGGCCATGAAAGCAAAGTACCATGCTGCCGCAGCGCAGAACAAGCCGATATCGCAGGCGACCGCGTAACTCGTGTAACTGACAAGCAATTCCGCCGAGCTGGGCCAGGAGCCACCAGCGCTGCAGCACCAATCCCGGCGCACAGCAAGGGCCACGTATGTCTGCCACCTCACGCCGGCTGCTGATTGGCGGCATGGCCGCGCTGCTGGCCACGCTGCTGATCGGCGTTGCCGTGCTGGCACAGCCGCTCGTGCCATTCCAGTATCAGCGCGCGCGCCAGCGCTGGGAGCAGCAGCGGGTGCGCCACTACGAGGTAGACGTGTCGTGGGCAAACGGATGGAACTACGGCAATGCGCGCGTAGAGATGCGCGACGGACAGGTCGTCAGGGCGATCGACCTGGACACCGGGCAGCCGCTTCTCGCACATAAGCGCAATTCCGCCAGCTACTTCGGCTCGATCGACAACCTGTTCGAGATCATCCAGACGTATGTGCAGCCCCAGCTGAACTGGCGCAACCTGCTCGCGCACTATGTCCCGGCGCTGGCAAGCCGGCTCGTCCCGTGCGCCGCTCCGCTGCCTAGGGTAAGCTACGATCCGCACTTCGGCTTCCCGACCGACCTCTGGTACAATGACAGCTGGTGCGCTAACACATTCTTCAACTACTCAAACGTGAGAATCGCGCGCTTCAGCCCGCTGCCCTGAATTCTGCTTGGAAACCTTCACTTTATATAGGAGCAGCGCGATGGAAACGCTCAAATGGTGGCAACAGGCGGTCTTCTACCAGATCTACCCGCGCAGCTTTGCCGACGGCAACGGCGATGGCGTTGGCGATTTCGCGGGGATGATCGCCAAGCTCGACTACCTGCGCGAGCTGGGGATCGACGCGATCTGGCTGTCGCCGCACTACCCCTCGCCATTTCTCGACTGTGGCTACGATATCTCCGACTACACCGCCGTCGCGCCCGAGTATGGCACGCTCGGCGACTTCCGCGCGTTCCTGCAGGCCGCGCACGCGCGCGGCATCCGGGTGGTGATCGACGTGGTGCTCAACCACTCGTCCGACCAGCACCCCTGGTTCGCCGAGTCGCGCGCCAGCCGCAGCAGCCCCAAGCGCGACTGGTATATCTGGCACGACGGCAAGGACGGCGGCCCGCCGAACAACTGGGCCTCGATCTTCGGCGGGTCGGCCTGGGAGTACGACGCGCTGACCGGGCAGTACTACTACCACGCGTTTCTGAAGGAGCAGCCCGACCTGAACTGGCGCAACCCCGAGCTTAGGCGGGCCATGTGGGATGCCGTGCGCTTCTGGCTCGACCTGGGGGTCGACGGGCTGCGGCTCGACGCGATCGCCACGATCTTCGAGCACCCCAACCTGCCGGATCACCGGCTGCCCAAAGCGCCCGACCAGATCATGAACGCCAACCTGCTCGACCAGGCCGACTACTGGCAGCTGCTGGCCTTCCAGCTCAAGCAGCCGGGCCTGCACGAGCTGATGCGCGAGCTGCGCGCGCTGGTCGACAGCTACCCCGGCGAGCGCGTGCTGGTCGGCGAGGATGAGGATGTGGCGTTTCACGGCGCCGACGACGAGCTGCACCTGGTGTTCAACTTCCCGCTGCTGCGCGCCGCGCGCCTGACGCCAGCGCATATTCGCGCGAACCAGGCGGCGCGGCTGGGCGCGCTGCCGCGGGGGGCCTGGCCCTGCAACACGCTCGGCAACCACGACGCGCCGCGCATGTGGAGCCGCTACGGCGACGGAACACACGACGATGCGCTGGCGCGCCTGCACCTGGCGCTGATGCTCACGCTCAAGGGCACTCCGTTCCTCTACTATGGCGAGGAGATCGGCATGCCCGACCTGCGGCTCGCCGAGCTTGGCCAGCTCCGCGACACCTCGGCCCTGAGCATGTACCGGCTGCTGACCGAGCGGCAGGGCGTGCCGCACGCGCAGGCGCAGGCCGAGGTGCTGGCCATGACGCGCGATAGCTGCCGCAGCCCAATGCAGTGGAGCGGCGAGCCCAATGCCGGCTTCAGCCCAGCTGGCGTACAAACCTGGCTGCCGATCAACGCGAACTACGCGAGCGGGGTGAACGTCGCCGCGCAGGCCGAAGATGCCGGCTCGCTGCTCAGGTTCTACCAGCGCCTGCTCCGACTTCGCAGGGCGGTGCCAGCATTGGTGGCCGGCGACTACCAGGCGCTGCAGCCGTTCAGCGATGCCTACCTGGCGTTTCTGCGCCACGATGCGGCTACGGGGCAGCGCTGCCTGGTGGCGCTCAACTTCTCGGACGAGCCTCAGGCGGTTGGCTCTGAGCTTGGCGAGCGGCAAGCGCGCCTGCTGTTCTCCAGCCACGCGCGCGACGAGCAGCAGCTCGCGCTCGACGCGCTCGCCCTGGCGCCCTTCGAGATCGTGATCGCCGAGATCGGCTAAGCACGTGGGCGTATACCAGCTCCGCTTCATTACTTTCGTGCTGCGATGCCGCGGCCGAACCCGCGCCTAAGCCTGCTTCGCCAGCAGCCGCGCCAGCTGCGTTTCTTTATACTGGCGGGCGCGAACCGCGATCGGGGCAGCGAGGTGGCGGCGGATGGTGGCTTCGTCGTTTTCGGGCTCGAAGAGATCGCGAAAGAGCTCGATCAGGCCGACGTGTACGCCAGCGTAGGGCTCGTAGCGCACGGCATCGCCGGCCTCGATCGCACCCGTACGAACAACACGGCAGTACGCGCCCGGGCGCTCGGCCGCGCGAAACTGTTTGAGAAACGCTGGGTCGCCCATGCGCCGCGCCAGCGTGACACACGGAATGCGCGGCGCCGTCACTTCGAGTGTGACACTACCAATATGCAGACGATCGCCGATCGACATGCTGGCGCTTTCCAGGCCGGCGATCGTTATGTTCTCGCCAAATGTGCCCGGCGCCAGATCTTGCTGAAGCGCGCTGCTCCACCAGGCATAATCGGGCACGCCATAGATGTAGATCGCCTGGTCAGCGCCTCCGTGGTTCGCGGTATCACACATGGTATCCTCGGCCAGGCCAAGGGTGGTGACCAGAACAGCCGTAGCGACCGGGCGCTTGTAAATGCCGGTCACGCCCGATGCTTTCGCGTTAGCCATTGGCTCGGCACGGCCGCAGTTCACGCTAAGAACATGCATGCGTCTTCCTCCTTATCGCCCATGCAGCTGCCTTGCTCGGCTCCCTCGATCGGGCACTTTCGCTGCAGCAGCATGGTACCACCCATTTTGGGAAGCGAAATTGCCACAACCTACACTGATCTATGGTTTGGCGGTTTCGGCCTCGCCGAAACCGCCAAACCGCAGCAACAATCCCTCTCTGCCATCTACAAGGAGATGCTATGAGCACCGGCACAAACCACGGCACGCCTGCCGACGCGGACGCGCGCGTCGACACGCTCCTCAACGCGCTGACTCTGGACGAGCAGGTTGCCCTGCTGGCCGGCGCCGATCACTGGCGAACCGTGCCGATCGCGCGGCTGGGCATTCCGGCCATGAAGGTCACCGACGGCCCGGCCGGCGCGCGTGGCGGCGGCCCGCTGATCGGCGGCAAGCGCACCGCCGCCTTTCCAGTCGGCATCGCCCTCGGCGCGAGCTGGAACACAGAGCTGCTGCGCGAGGTCGGCCGGCTGCTGGCGCGTGAGGCCAAAGCCAAAGGCGCGACGGCGCTGCTCGGCCCGACCGTCAACCTGTTCCGCAGCTCGCTCAACGGCCGCAACTTCGAGAGCTACGCGGAGGATCCGCACCTGGCCGGGCAGCTTGCCGTCGCCTACATTCGGGGCCTGCAGGAGCAGGGCGTCGCAGCGACGGTGAAACACTTCGCCGGGAATGAGTCCGAGTATCAGCGCGGAACGATCAACAGCGACATCCCCGAGCGCGCCCTGCGCGAGCTCTACCTGCTGCCATTCGAGCTTGCGGTGAGAGAAGGGCGCAGCTGGGCGATCATGAGCGCGTACAATCGCCTGCACGGCACCTACTGCAGCGAGAACACCTGGCTCTTGACCAGCCTCTTGCGCGAAGAGTGGGGCTTCGACGGCCTGGTGATGAGCGACTGGGGCGGCACGCACTCGGCTGGCGCGAGCGCCCGCGCCGGCCTCGACCTCGAGATGCCCGGCCCGGCGCGGGCGCGCGCCGGACTGCTCGCCGAAGCGCAGGCGGACGAGGCCACCCGCGCCGCCGTGCGCGCCGCGGCCCGCAATGTCTTGCGGCTGCTGGAGCGCACCGGCGCCTTCGAGCAGCCGCAGGATGTACGCGACGAAGCCGAGCGCGACGAGGAGTATGCCGATAGCCGCGCCCTGATTCGCCGCGCGGGCGCCGAGGGCGCGGTGCTGCTGAAAAACGCCGGCGGGCTGCTGCCCCTGCCGCCAGGCGCCAAAGTCGCAGTGATTGGCCCGAACGCGGCCACGGCGCAGGTGATGGGCGGCGGCAGCGCGCAGATGAACGCTCACCGGCGCGTTTCCCCGCTGGACGGCCTGCGCGAAGCGCTGGGCGCGGCCAATGTGGCGCACGCCGTGGGCTGCGACAACGACAAGTTCCTGCCGGTCGCAAGCGCGCCGGTGCATATCGAGTACCGGGCCGCGAATAGCGAGGAGGTTCTTGCGCGCGAAGACAGGCCGATCGGCGAGGTGATGTGGTTCACGCCGCCGGCGGGCGTTCCGGCCGAGTTCCGCGCCCGCCTGACGAGCACGCTCAGCATCGCCGAGCCTGGCGAGTACGAGCTGAGCCTCGCGAGCGCGGGCCTGAGCCGCCTGGCGATCGACGGCGAGGGCGCGATCGATAACTGGGCCAACTTCCAGGCCGGCGGCACTTACTTCGGTTTCGGCAGCGACGAGCAGCGCGCGCGCCGCTTTCTGGCGGCGGGCGAGCACACCGTGACGATCGAGTTCACGCCAAAGAACGTAGAAGTCGGCATCGCCTCGCTGAGCGCGGTGCGGTTTGGCTTCCGCAAGCCGCTGCCCGACGATAGCCTGCAGCAGGCCATTCGCCTGGCCTCCGAAGCCGACTATGTCGTAGTCTGCGTTGGCACGAACGGCGACTGGGAGACCGAGGGCGTGGACCGCTGGGGCCTGGCGCTGCCCGGCCGGCAGGATGAGCTGGTGCGCGAGGCCGCGCGAGCCAACCCCAACACGATCGTCTTGCTGCAGACGGGGGGCCCGGTTCTGATGCCCTGGCTGAACGACGTCGGCGCGGTGCTGCAGGCCTGGTTCCCCGGCCAGGAGGCCGGGCACGCCATCGCGGACGTGCTGCTCGGGCAGGCGGACGCTGGCGGGCGGCTGCCGCAGACCTTCCCCGCGCACCTGGCGGACGACCCGGTTCACCCCGAGGCGCCCGATCGCCAGTACCCCGGCGCCGACGGCCAGGTCGAATATCGCGAAGGGCTGTACATCGGCTACCGGCACGTCGACCGCGCGGGCCTGGCGCCGCTGTTTCCGTTTGGCTTCGGGCTATCGTACACTACCTTTGAGCTTGGCGCGCCGCGTCTCAGCGCGGAAAGCCTCGATCCGGGCGGCGAGCTGGCAATCACCGTCCCCGTGCGCAATAGCGGCACACGCGTGGGCCAGGCCGTCGTACAGCTGTATGTACGCGACGCGGAGGCGCGCCTCGAGCGGCCGGACAAAGAGCTGAAGGCCTTCGCCAAGGTGGCGCTGCAGCCGAACGAGACGCGCGATGTGAGCCTTTCGCTGGGCATGCGCGCGCTGGCGTACTTCGACGACACCCGCCAGGCGTGGGTCGCGGATGCGGGCGACTTCGAGCTCCTGATCGGAACCAGCAGCGCCGATCTGCCGCACAAAGCCCGTGTGAGTCTTAGCCGGGAGTGGTTTCATACCACATCCGGCTGATCACTTGGTTTATGATGAGGGTTCGGGGGCGGCTTCGCCACCCCCGAATTTCTTGTTGGTATGCCCTGGCCGGCAAAGCCAGGCAGGGCATCGCAAAACAAAAGTGCTCAAACGGAGCTGGTGCCAGCCCGTGGGCGCCTGGGATGAGCGCGGGCAAAAAGAAGCTCGCAACGCCGAACGCGGCACCTCGCGCCGTGCGAAATGCCGCGTTCCGATGGGGATAGGGTGGTACCCTCGGGCCGACTCGAACGGCCGACACGCGGTTTAGGAAACCGCTGCTCTATCCACTGAGCTACGAGGGCTTACGCTGTTCCGTGGCTGCAGCCGGCGCGCCGGCCTACGAGCCAAGCAGCTCTTCAGCCTCGATGATCGCCTGCGCGATATCCTTCATCTTGGCGCGCTTGTCGCGGGCGCGCTGGCGCAGCCGCTCGTACGCGTCGCGCTCGCTCAGGCCCAGCCGCTGCATCAGAATGCCCTTGGCCCGCTCGACGAGCTTGCGCGCCTCGAGCGACTCTTCAAGCTCGACAACCTGGCTGCGCAGGGCCTGCAGCTCTTTGTAGCGCGCCAGGGCGATGTTGATCGCCGGCGACAGCTCGGCCTCGTTCACGGGCTTCACCAGGTAGCCCAGCGCCCCGGCGATCTCGGCCTTGCGGATGGTGTCGCGATCGGTGTAGGCGGTGAGCATCAGGATGGGCACCGGCCGCTGGTTGTTGATCCGCGCGGCCGCCTCGGTGCCTTCGACCTCGGGCATCCGAATATCCATGATGATCAGGTCGGGGCTGAGCCGGGCGGCCAGGTCGATTGCCTCGGCGCCGGTGCGCGCCACGCCAATCACGTCGTAGCCTAGCCCTTTCAACTGCTCTTCAAGCGTCAAGGCAACTAGCTCGTTGTCTTCGGCGATAAGAATGCGGACAGCTGCCATGAAAATCTGCCTTCCCCATGTATGCACGATCACAATTGAGGGAGTGTGAAGCGGCGTATCGTAATCAAAGGCAATCATACCACAAAAGATTTTAATTGTGGAGTAGGGCGTATTTCAAGCATTGAAGAATCAGTCTTAAGTATGATTGTTCGGGATATTTTTAAACAAATTACGCGCGAGCGCAACGATTTGCGCCGTAATATCGTGATGCCGCGCCGGCGTGCGCTGCGGGTACACGCGGTTGCTCAGCACCACGACGCAGAGCTGCTCGGCGGGCACGATCACGATCGCCGGGCCAGTGAAGCCGGTGTGGCCGATCGTGCCAGGCGGCGCCGCGCCCATGAAGTTCGGCCGGTCGATCATCCAGCCCAGCCCGCAGGCTGCGCTCAGGCTCGGCGTGTGGTTGGCCGTGGCCAGCCGGATCGTTGGCTCGCCAAGCAGCCGCGGCGCCGGGCCGCCCGGCAGCCAGGCCGCGCAGAAGCGGCCCAGGTCGCCGGCGGTGCTGAATAGCCCGGCGTGGCCGGCCACGCCGCCGAGCGCGTGCGCGCTTTCGTCGTGCACGCTGCCGTGCACCAGGCCGCCACGCCACTCGGCGTCGTGCTCGGTTGGCGCGATACGCGCGCGCAGCTGCGGCGGCGGCACAAAGCACGTGGCGCTCAGGCCCAGCGGCGCGAGCACCAGCTCGGCGAGCGCGCGGTCGAGCGGCGCGCCGCTCAGGCGCGCGACGACCTCGCCCAGCAGCAGCGAGTTGACATTGGTGTACGCCACTGTGCTGCCGGGCGGGTGCGCGGGCTCTAGTCCGTACACCGCCGCCCACAGCCCTGCCGCGCCGGCGTGGCGCAGCGCCGAGAGCCGGATGTCGAGCCCCGAGGTGTGCGTCAGCAAGTGCCAGATCTGCACATCGCGCGGCTTGAACTCGGGCAGGTAGCTGGCAACCGGCGCGCGCAGATCCAGCCGGCCGGCTTCAAGCAGGCGCAGCGCGGCGGTGGCGGTAAACATTTTGGTGAGCGAGGCGACATCGTAGATCGTATCGAGCGTGGTGGGGCTGGCGGAGGCTGGCTCGTAGACGGTGGCGCCATACGCTGCGGCGTGCAGCAGCGCCTCGCCGCGGGCGATCAGCACCACCGCGCCAGGGAACACGCGCCGGGCGATCGCGCCGTCAACCAGCGCATGTATCTCATCGGCGGGCGAAGGTGTAGGCACAGGCGGCTACTGGCTCGGCGCGCAGGCTGGCCGCTCGGTGAGCCACGGGCCAAACTCAATATTGTCGCCAACCGACTCGCCGCGCCCATCGGCGTGGCGCTCGGGGTCGTACGGCCCGAGCGGGCTGCCCCACCAGTTGTTGCGCATATCCAGCGCCATCTCGCTAGTGGCGCCACGCCCGATGCCATACTCGAGGTACACCGGAATGATCGGCGGGGTGTGCTTCTCGATCGCGTTGTTGTTCACCGCCAGCGGCAGCAGTGGCGCCTGCGCCACCTCGCCGCGCAGGCTCAGGCCATCGGTGCCGCCCACCAGCGTGTTGCAGGTGAGGGTGCCGAGAAACGGCGATGGCCCGGCGACGGCGCGCGGGTCGAGCCCGCCGGTGTAGCCGCCCTCGTGCACCAGCAGCAGGTCGGGGCCGCCGTCGCCCACCAGCAGGTTGCCGCGCAGATCGAGGTTGATGATCTCGGTGGAGGTGGTGTTGCTGATGCGCACCGGCGCGGTGCCGCGCACGAGCATGCGGTTGCCGCCGATGCGGTTGTTCGTCAGAATTACGCCATTGCCGCTGGCGTAGCTGGCTTCCAGCGCCGAGCCGTAGGGCATGTCGTTGCCGGCGATCTCGCTGTCGCGCATTTCGAGCCGGCTGTCGCGCACCTGCACATGGCCGCCGTTATCGTTGATCCGCACGTGGTGCATGGTGAGGTTGCCGCCGCTACTCTCCAGCACGGTGCCGCCCGCGCCGCCGCCGCGGATCTCGGTGTTCTCGAGGGTAATATTCGCGCCTGGCCGGCCGACAATGCCCTCCCATCGCTGGGGCGTGAGGCCCACAAAGCGCACCGGCCGGTCGGGCTGGCCAAGCGCGTACACGGTGCCGTCGGCGAAGAGCGACACGCCCGGCGCCAGGCGCACCTCGACGCCCGGCTCGATCAGCAGGGTTGCGCCTGCCACCAGGCGCTGGTCGCGCCGCAGCACGATCGGGCTTTGCGCCGCCGTCCAGCGCACCGTGCCGCGCAGCACATCCATTGGCACGGCGGTGGGCGCTGGCACTGCCGTTGGGCGGCGCGTGGGCGACGGCGCGGGCGGGCGCGTTGGCGGCAGGCTGGTGGCGGTCGGCTCGAGCGTGGGTGTGCCACCGCCGTTTTCGCCAAAGACCGGAACGGTTGGCGTGGTATTGGCCGGCCCCGAGGCGGCGGTTGGCTGGCCAAATGTCGCGATCGGCGTCGTCGCCCGTGCTGTCGGCTGGGCACCTGGCGTCTCGGCAGCAGCGACCGAGCGGGTGGGCGCAAAGATCGGCAGCTCGGTCGGGCTGGCGCTGGTATCCGGCTCGGCCGCACTGGTCGGCTCGGCGATAGTCGGCTCGGCGATAGTCGGCTCTGCGGCAGTAGCGGGCGAGCTTGTCGGCGGAGGGTAGGCCGCGCCCGCCCCGTCGCCCTGGGCCGTAGCGTTAGGCGCCGATGTAGCGGCGGGCGTCGCGGCGGCCGCGCCAGGGGTAGACGCATCGGCGGTGGCGCGCCCGGCCACAGCTGTGGAAAGCGGCGTGGTAGCTGCGCTAGCGGTAGGCGCTGAGCTATTCGGCGAAACCGACGGAAATACGACAGCCAGCAGGATCGCGGTTCCCAGAAACAGCAGCGCCGCGATCAGCATTATGGTGTCGCGCGTCAGGCGGATCGTAATCGTACGACCGGATTGGCCGCCTGGCTGCGTATCGTTCGGATCCAAAGGCTCCTCCGCGCTCAAGGCATGCGATGCTGGCGACAACGTTGCGGTCATCTTACCATACGCACCAAGCCGATGCAATGCTGTGCGGAGTGAATTCAGGGCTCGCGCGCAGTCGGCCCGCATCCCCTTTCCTCACGCTGCCGCGCTCACGAGAGTGGGCAGGGGAGGGGTTGAAAGACTTTGCACGAGCGCTGGGAGTCAAGTACACGAGTTACATGGTGTCCTCGCGTGTGGGAGGCTTGGAGGGCGCAAGCCCTCCAAAATCACTCTTTTGGCTGGTCGCGGCCACGGCGGTGGCCGCGACCAGCCAAAAAGGAAGTTCTCGGGGGCAGCTTTGCCGCCCCGAACCCCCACCACGTACGTCCTGTCATTTAGGGTGGCGGCGCTGCTGCTCGCGCCGCTCGCGGTACTCGCGCGCAGCAGTGGCGATCTGCTCGCGCTGGTCGGCCGCCTCGCCGGCGCGCAGCGAGGCCAGCAGCGAGATCACCGCGCCGACAAACAGCCCAATCGCAACCGCAGCCAGGGCAAGCTGCAAGGCGCTGCTGGCGAGGCCCAGCGCCAGGCCACCGTTCAGCGCGGCCAGCGCCAGCATGGCCGCCGCGCCCAACTCAAAGGCGCGCCGGCGGCGCGGCCGGGCCGCCAGCCCACGCGACTGCACCCACAAGAACGCCGCCAACGCAACCGCCAGCAGCGCGCGAACCAGGTAGGGATTCATAGCTTCCTCGTTGTGTTGCTTGGGGCCATGGCTCAAACCAGCTTTCCAATGTATGGCCCCCAAGGCGTATGGGCGCGGTGTATCACGCCCGTACAGTTTCACGCTGAAACCCTGGGAATTGCGCCATTGCCTCGACAAGGCATCGCCCGCCGCGCCTAGCCGCCCACGTGCACAGCCGGCCGATGATCGGGGTCGGCCTCGGCCTGGCGCAAGATCTCGCGCGTCGTCGGCGCGATGTCGCCCTCGCCGAACACCACAAAGCGCGCCAGGTGGATCAGCGGGTTCTGCTCGCCCCACTCGAAGTACACATGCGGCAGCTTGCCAGTTTCGTCGCGCAGGTACAGCAGAAACGCCGCGATCGCATTCGGCACGGCCGAGCTTTCGGCGCGGAACACCCGGTATGGCCCGACCATCGCGCCGCGCACCTCAAGCACATCGGCGAACTCCGAGGCGTCGCACACCTCCACCTCGAGAAACAGCACCGGGTCGGCGGGCGGGATATGCGTATCGTCGCGCACATCCCGCTCTTTCGCCTGGTACTCGGCCTCGTCGCCGGCGTCGCGCTGGTTGGCGATCAGCCGGATCGCGCCGCCGTTGCGCAGCGCCTCGACAAACTCGCGGGCGGTGGCGTCGAGCTCGACGCGCTCGGTGCGCAGCTCGGTGGCGCGCCAGATGCGCGACACCAGCGAGGTGACGACGATCGCAGCAATAAAGAACGACGCGATCTTGATGCCCTCGGGCCGCTCGACGATATTTACGATCGTGGTGTACATAAACACCACGGTGATCAGCGCGAACGCTGCCGCGCGGCGGCGCGCGCCGCGCCGCCAGGCCGAGAGCGTCACCGCCACCGACGCCGACGACATCAGCACCAGCACGCCGGTGGCATAGGCGCCGCCCTGCGCGTCGACGTCGGCCTTGAAGATGATCGTCACCGCGAAGGCGATCGCCGCGAACACCAGCACTAGCGGGCGCGCGGCGCGCGTCCAGTCGGGGGCCATGCCGTAGCGCGGCAGGTAGCGCGGCACGATGTTCAGCAGCCCGGCCATGGCCGAGGCGCCGGCAAACCAGAGTATCAGGATGGTGCTGATGTCATACACCGTGCCAAAGATCTCGCCCAGGTAGGCGTGCGCCAGGAACGCCAGCGCCCGGCCGTTGGCGTGGCCGCCCGGCTCGAACTCGGCGTGCGGGATGAGCACGGTGGTAGCAAAGCTGCTTGCGATCAGAAACACGCTCATGATCAGCGCGGCGGTGAGCAGCAGCGTGCGGGTGTGGCGCACCCGCCCGGCCGGGCTGGCCTCGGTGTCGCCGGGCGCGCCGCGCACCAGCGGCATCACCGCCACGCCCGTCTCGAAGCCCGAGAGGCCCAGCGCCAGCTTGGGGAACAGCAGCAGCGCCACGCCGAGCATCAGCAGCGGGCTGCCGTGCTCGGCCACCAGCGCGCGCTGCCAGTCGATCACCAGCGGCGGGTGCTCGATCACGTGGTAGACGGCGTCGGCCACCACCACAAAGTTCAGCAGCAAATACACGCCCACCAGCGCCACCGCCACGCCGATCGCCTCTTTGAAGCCCTTCAGAAAGATCGCCGCCAGAACCGCAACCAGCACCAGCGTCACCGGCACCGGGTTATCGTGCAGCAGCGCGGGCGCGAATGGGTTCTCGGCGAGGTGCGCGGTGGCGTCGGCGGCCGAGAGCGTGATCGTAATAATGAAGTCGGTGGCAACAAAGCCCAGCAGGATCAGCACGAACAGCTTGCCCTGCCACCACGGCAGCAGGTGCTCGAGCATGGCGATCGAGCCTTCGCCGTGCGGGCTTTCGGCGGCCACCTGGCGGTAGATCGGCAGCGCGCCGAACAGCGTCAGCAGCACCAGGATCAGCGTGGCGATCGGCGAGAGCGAGCCGGCCGCCAGCGCGGCGATGCCCGGCTGGTAGCCCAGCGTCGAGAAGTAGTCGACGCCGGTGAGGCACATCACCTGCCACCAGGCGTGCGCGTCGTGGCCCTCCTCTTCGTAGGGGCCTTCGGCCTCGCGCACCGGCCCGGCCAGCAGCCAGCGCAGCAGCGCGCCGCGCGGGCGCCTCGTCGCGGTGGCATCTGCCATTTACGCTCCTCGCCCAAAATAAAGCTCCACAGAGTACACAGATGTTGGTAGGCTCAATCCGTGTACTCTGCGGAAGACGCTCGTCTACTTGCCGGCATGCTCCAGCCGCGCCAGCTCGTCGGCCACCACCGACTCGTCGAGCTTTTTGAACAGCGGCGCGGGCGGCTGCAGCGCCTGGCCTACCGGCAGCTCGCTGGGCTGCCAGCGCCCAACCCAGCTGGCGTAATCGCCGGTGAGCACGCGGTGGCTGCTGCCGTCTTCCTCGGCATACTCGCGGAACTCGAGCGGCCCGGCGATAAAGCCCTGGTAGCCCAGCAGCTCGTGCAGCTTCTGGCTGGTGAACGGCAGAAACGGCGTCATGATGATCTTCAGGTTATCGACGCAGCGCAGCGCCACATACAGGATCGTCGCGGCGCGCTCGCGGTCGCGCTTGATCACCTTCCACGGCTCCTGCTCGCTCAGGTACTGGTTCACCTGGCTCGCGAGCTTCATCGCCTCGCCCAGCGCAGCCTTGAAGCGCGCGGCGTCGAGCAGCGCGCCGACGCTGCTCAGGCCGGCCTCGACCTCGGCCAGCACTGCGTGGTCGACCGCGGTTAGCTCGCCGGGCTGCGGCACCGCGCCGAAGTTGCGGTGAACATTGGTGAGCGTGCGATTCACCAGGTTGCCCCAGGTAGCCACCAGCTCGTCGTTGTTGCGGCGCACAAACTCGGCCCAGGTGAAGTCGGTGTCCTGCGTCTCGGGGCCGCCGATCGTCAGGAAGTAGCGCAGCGGGTCGGGGTCGTAGCGGCTAAGCACGTCATTCACATAGATCACGATCCCGCGGCTGCTGCTGAACTTCTTGCCCTCCATTGTCAAAAACTCGCTGCTCACCACGTCGTATGGCAAGTTCAGCGCGGGGCTGCCGGCATTGCCGCCGATCGCGCCGCCGTTGCCGTAGCCCATCAGCATGCTCGGCCAGATCACGCTGTGGAACACGATATTGTCTTTGCCCATGAAGTAGTAGTGCCGCGCCGCCGGGCTCTGCCACCACTCACGCCATGCATCAGGCGTGCCACGGTTCTTGGCCCACTCGACGCTGGCCGAAAGATAGCCGATCACCGCGTCGAACCAGACGTAGATGCGCTTGTCGTCGCGATCGGCATACTCGGGCAGCGGGATGGGCACGCCCCAGTCGAGGTCGCGGGTGATCGCGCGCGGGCGCAGGTCTTCGAGCAGGTTCAGCGAGAAGCCGCGCACGTTGGGCCGCCAGTGCGCCTGGCTGTCGATCCACTGCGACAGCCGCTCGGCGAAGGCCGGCAGGTCGAGAAAGAAGTGCTCGGTCTCGCGGAACACCGGCGGCTGGCCATCGACCTTCGAGCGCGGGTTGATCAAGTCGACCGGGTCGAGCTGGTTGCCGCAGTTGTCGCACTGATCGCCGCGGGCCTCGCCGTAGCCGCAGATCGGGCAGGTTCCTTCGATGTAGCGGTCGGGCAGGGTGCGCCCGGTAGCGGCCGAAAACGCGCCGAGCGCGGTCTGCTTCAGGATATAGCCTTTGTCGTAGAGCGTCTTGAACAGATCCTGCGTCACACGGTAGTGGTTGAGCGTGGTGGTGCGCGTGAAGGTGTCGTAGCTCAGGCCCAGGTTGCGCAGGTCGTCGCCGATCACGCGGTTGTAGCGGTCGGCAAGCTGCTTCGGCGTCACGCCTTCTTTGTCGGCGGCCAGGGTGATCGGCGTGCCGTGCTCGTCGGTGCCCGACACCATCAGCACGTGGTTGCCCTTCAGGCGCTGGTAGCGCGCGAAGATATCGCTGGGCACGCCGAAGCCGGCCACGTGGCCGACGTGGCGCGGGCCATTGGCGTAGGGCCAGGCGACGGCAAGGAGAATATGATCGGGCATGGTGAACGCTCCGCTCTGTATGCTTGATGTACGGTGGTTTGCTTGAGCCTGCAGGATAGTACATAAGTGGTATTTCCGCAAACCCGGTTTGCGCTAGCCAAGCTTCGGGAACAGAATGCCGCCCGGCCGCGCTGCAGTGCCGGCCGGGTAGCGCCCCCAGCTTGGCGCGGCGCCCGGCTGCTCGGCGGCGGCTGGCTCAAGCCCCAGCTGGTGGGCAATCGCCGCAGCGGTGCCGGGCAGAAACGGCGCCAGCGCCCGCGCCGCCAGCCAGAGCGCATCGGCCAGCGTGTACAGCGTCGTTGCCAGCTGCGCCTCGGCGGCCGGCTCGGCGCGGAGCCTCGCCAGCGCCCACGGCCGCGCCTCGGACACATACCTGTTCGCGGCGGCAATCAGCTCCCAGATCGCCGCCAGCGCCGCGTCAAACGCGAAGCGCTCGAGCGCCGCGTCGACGCGATCGGCCAGCTGGTGGCCCACGGCGCGCAGCGGCTCGCCGGCCGGGTCGGGCACGGCGGGCGCCGGCACCTGCCCGCCGTAGTAGCGCGTCAGCATGCCGATCGTGCGGCTGAGCAGGTTGCCCAGGCTGTCGGCCAGGTCGGCGTTGTAGGCGCGCGCCAGCCGCTCGAGCGAGAAATCGCCGCCGACGGCGGGCGGGATCTCGCGCAGCAAGTAGTAGCGCAGCGCGTCGGCGCCATAGCGCGCGGCCAGATCGCTAGGATCGACGGCATTGCCGAGCGACTTGCTGATCTTGCGGCCATTCGCGGTAACAAAGCCATGCACCAGGATGTCGCTAGGCAGCGGCTCGCCGGCCGAGAGCAGCATGGCCGGCCAGTAGATCGCGTGGAAGCGCAGGATGTTCTTGCCGATCACATGCACGCGGCGCTGGCCGCTCTGCCAAAAGTCGCGGTAGCGCTCGCCGGCGCAGGCGTAGCCCAGGGCGGTGATGTAGTTGCTGAGCGCGTCGAACCATACATACGTCACCTGGCCGGGGTCGCCTGGCACCGCGACACCCCAGCCGCGCGCGCGGGCGTGCGAGCGCGAGATACTGAAATCTTCGAGGCCGCCGCGGATGAACGCCAGCGCCTCGTTTTTGCGCGCGGCCGGGGTAATCCGCAGCCGGTCGCTGGCGATCAGCTCGTGCAGCTGCCCGGCGTAGCGCGACAGCCGGAAGAAGTAGTTTTCCTCCTCGATCGGCTCGGGCGGGGTGAGGTGCTCGGGGCACAGGCCGCCGTCCAGCTCATTCTCGGCGTAGAACTGCTCGCAGCCGACGCAGTACAGCCCGCGGTACGCGCGCCGGTAGATATCGCCGCGCTGGGCGCAGGCCAGCCAGAGCTTATGCACGCCGGGGGCGTGGCGCGCGTCGGCGCTGGTGCGGATGAAATCGTCGAACGACAGACCGAGCGCGCCGTGCAGGGCGTAGAAGTACGCGGCGTTGCGATCGACCAGCGCGCGCGTGGCGAGGCCCTCGCGCTCGGCGGCGCGCACATTCTTCAGGCTATTCTCGTCGGTGCCGGTGAGAAACCACACCGCCTGGCCGCGCTGGCGCCTGTAGCGCGCGAGCGTGTCGGCCTGCACATACTCGAGCGCGTGCCCGATATGCGGGCGCGCATTGACGTAGGGGATCGAGGTGGTGATGTAGTAGCGCTCGCACGCAGGCGAGCTTGATGTATGCTGCATTGCTAGGCTCCCTTCCAAAAAAAACAGGGCCGCCCATACCGGGCGGCCCTGGCAATCTGCTCGCAGATCACGCAACATCCGGCATTGGCAAGCGGCCGCGCGGTAGCCCGCGCGACGGCATGATCATGCGCATGGTGGTGTGTTGGAACATCGGGGCCTCCTTCTGTGGCGCACAAGCGCGGGCGGCGGGCTTAGCGGCCGGGCTGGCGCGGCGGCCGGCGCGAAAGCGGCGTGCTGCGCGTCAGGGGCTGCTTGAAGCCGCCCTTACCAGCAGCACTCGTCGATTTACTGCCCGGTGCGTTTTTCTTCTTCGCCATGCGATCCTCCTGTGGCGGCGTATCGCCGCGGCTAGGTCGTTCGGTTGAATACCCGGCCGAGAATCAAAACGGCCGGGGCGCCTGCGCGGTGCCCACGGCCGGTGGATCGCTATGGAGAGAAGGCTTACCCTGGCGACACACTGGCGGTGGGCGTGATCATAGCGGCGCTGCGCATGCGCATCAGCGCATTCGTCAGCTCGAGCATGATCATCGTGTCGCGCAGGTTGGTCATCGAACGGCATTCCTTCCAGGGTGCTCTTTCGAATTCACTATAGCACGGCGGCGGCGCGCGTGTCAACCAATGCGGCTACGACCTTTGGATGATCTTTGGCGATCATTTTGTAATCATGCCGCGCGGCACTCGATCGCCACAGCAAGGGCTTTTTTGCCTAGTATAGAGAGTGTCACGGGTGCGGGTGGCCACGTACGCCACCGCGCGGGCTATATAGGCTTTATTGGTAATTGAGCCTGCGTCAGCATGGTACTGCGCCATCTTGTGTATGCGGTTTTTCCGCGCTGCGCACTGAAAAACCGCATACAACACACAACGATAGTACCGCTCTGCCGAAGGCCGAGCACGCCAACTGCGTAAGGCCTCATTGGAATAAAAGTGGTGGGAGTTTGGGGCCGCAGGCTCCAAGAAGCTTCTCGAGACGCGGAGGGGCAAAGCCACTCCGGCCACGCTATCTCCGATGAAGCCGAATACAAGGAACCAACAATGGAAGCAGCATCAGAATGGTCGAGCGGCCATCGCTCCGAGCAGATCCGGCTGCGGCAGGCGCTTGTCGTTAGCGTCGGCTTTTGCCTGGTGCTCGGCGGTTTCAGGCTGTTCCAGCCGCAGCCGTCGCCCGAGGCGGCGCTGTGGCTTGGCTACGCCGGCTGTATTTTATACGCGCAGCGGCGGCTACGCTACCGCCAGATCGGCCGCTCGATCGTGATTGTCGGCGTGGCGGCGCTGGCGGCCGGCCTGGTTTCGGCGCTGGCGCTGGCGGTAGCGCGGCCCGAGCTGCTGGCGGTGCCGCTGGCGCTGCCGATGCTGGCGCTGCTGTACACGCCGCAGCCGTCGCTGCGGCGCGTGCTGCTGATCATGCAGGTGGTGGCGGGGCTGCTGCTGAGCCTGGCCGCGCGGCTGCCGCTAGGGCTACAGCCGTACGCGGCGCTGCTATTCACGGGCATGGCCGCGACCGAGCTAGCCCTGCTGCTGTGGCTGCTGACGCGGCGCCAGACCAAGCTACTGGGCATGCTGGCCGAGGCGCGCGCCAGCAACGCCCGGCTTCAGCGCGCATACGAGCAGCTCGAGGCCGAGATGCAGGCGCGCACCGAGGCGCTCCACGAGACCGAGGCGCGCATCCGAGCAATGAACCAGCAGCTCTCGCAGAATGTGAGCGAGCTGCAGCAGCACGCCTACGAGCTGGCGGTGCTGAGCGACCTGAACGACTCGATCCAGGCGTGTGTCTCGACCACCGACGCCTACACGGTGATCATCGCGACGCTCGAGCGGCTGTTCCCCGAGGGCAGCGGCGCGCTCGAGATCGCGGCAGACGACCAGAGCACGCTCGAGGTTGTGGGCAGCTGGGGCCAGCCAGCCGGCCCGGCCAGCGCCACGCGGGCGCTGCGGGTGCCGCTGATCGCGCGCGGCACGGCGTTCGGCGTGCTCTCGCTCGACGGCGGCCCCGAGCAGGCATCCGACGCGCGCCAGCACCTGGTGTTCACGATCGCGCGCCAGATCGAGCTGTCGCTGGCGAACCTACGCCTGCAGGAGAAGCTACGCCACCAGTCGATCCGCGACCCGCTGACCGGCCTGTTCAACCGGCGCTACATGGAAGAGTCGTTTGAGCGCGAGGTGAGCCGGGCCAGCCGCAGCGGCTACCCGATCGGCGTGCTGATGCTCGACATCGACCACTTCAAGCACTTCAACGACACATTCGGCCACGACGCGGGCGACATGCTGCTGCGCGAGGTTGGCGCCGCGCTCCAGGCGGGGGTGCGCGCCGGCGATATTGTGTGCCGCTACGGCGGCGAAGAGTTCACGATCATTATGCCGGCCACAACCCGCGAGAAGCTGCTCGAGCGCGCCGAGCAGCTGCGCGAGATCGTCAAGCAGATGCAGATCGTGTACCTCGGCGAGCCGCTTGGCGCGATTACGATCTCGGCGGGCGCGGCGCTGCTGCCGGCCCACGGCCCAAACCCGCGCGCCGTGCTTGGCAACGCCGACGCGGCGCTGTACCGCGCCAAGCACAACGGCCGCGACCAGGTGATCGAGGCGCAGATCGACCAGGACGAGGGCGTCGTAGACACGGCCGGTTTGCCGGGCGCCGCCGGCTAGCGCGCCGCGCCGAGCAGCGCGAGCGCGGCTTTGATCTGCGGGTCGTCGATCGGCTCGAAGCGCCACCACTGGGCGCGCACCTCGCGGTCGGGGCGCACGCCCACATCCTCGATCAGGCTGCCGTCGGGCAGGCGGTAGGCGTACTCGGCCAGCCACAAGCGCGAGCCGTCGTCGAAGTTGTGCAGCACTAGGTTCTCGGTGTTGCCGGCAGTGGTGGCGCCAACCAGGCGGCCGCGCCCGCGCACGCGCATGCCGGCCGCGAACATCTCGGCGGCGCTGGCAGTGCCCTCGTTGATCAGCACCACAATCGGCAGATCGGCAAAGCCCGGCACCACCTCGCCACCGGGGATCGCCAAGTCGCTGCGGCTGCGGCGGCTGGCGCTGCTGCCGATCGAGCCGCCGTCGATGAACAGCGCCAATGTCTCGAGCATCACCTCGATATAGCCGCCGCCGTTGTCGCGCACGTCGACGATCAGGCCGCTGAGCGCCCCGCCGGCCAGCAGGTCGTCGAGCCGATCGCGCACGAGCGTGACCAGGTCTTCGCGGTCGAACGATTCAATCGCCAGCACGCCCACGCGCGTGCCGGGCAGGCGCGCGGCCTCGACCGGTGGAAACGCGTCGCCGGGGATGACCTGGCGCGTCACCGTCACGTCGCGCGGCGCTTCGCCGCGCGTGCGCACCGTCAGCACCACGGTGGTGCCCGGGTCGCCGCGCACGGCGCCCTCGGGGCCGGCGCTGCCGAAGCTGGCGGTATCGCTGATCGGCACGCCGCCGATCGCCACAATCACGTCGCGCAGGCGCACGCCGGCCATGTCGGCCGGCCCCCCCGGCGCGAGCCGCGTCACCAGCGCGCCGGCCGGGTCGTCGCGGATCGTCACGCCAATGCCGCCATAGGTAAGCACGCCCGTCGAGCGCGCGGCCTCCTCGGCAACCTCCTGCGGCGTCTCGAAGCGGGTATGGTCGTCGCCCAGCCGGTCGATCATCTGGCTCAGCAGGGCATAAAACGCCGCAGGGTCGTCGGCGGCGGCCACTTTGGGGGCGTACTCATCGTGGATGGCGGCCCAGTTAAGCCCGCGGTAGTTGGGGTACAGGTAGCGCTGGCGCACGAGATCCCACAGGCGCTCAAAGATCCGCGCGCGCTCGTCGGCGCTAAGCGGCGCCAGCGTAGCCGTCGGCGAGAGCTGGGCGAGCGTGGGGGTGGGCGGCGGCGTGGGGCTTGGGGCCAGCGTGGGGCTTGGGGCCGGCGTGGCGCTGGGCGGCTGGGTTGCTGCGGGCAGGGGGCTAGGCAGCACTGCGGCGCCGGCAGCGGTGCTGGCCGGCACGGTGGTGCTGGTGCTTACAGAAGGCAGCGCAGGCGCGGCACACTGCGTCAGCAGCGCTACAGCCATCGCGAGCGCAAAGCAGCGCGCGAGCGTTCGGTTCATAGGCGGGCCTTTCTGCCAGGGGCAGGCACGGCCACCATGATACCATAGCGCGGCGGTGGCACCGAAACTGCTATCGGCGATCTAGGCCGGCCTCAACGTCGCCGCCGGCCTCCAGCCCCCACCAGGGGCAGGCGGCGAGAGCAAGGAGTGCCGGACTCTGACGGCACCCCGGCGTTCATCGCCGCACGGCGCGCCACGATCGAATGCGCGCGCAGGCCAAGCAGCTCGTTGCCGCGACAAGAAATATGCCGCTCGTTACGTATGCGACACTCGCAATCGCCGGGTGCACGATCGCCGGGATTGCGATCGGCCGCTGGCCGCTGCTACGCGCGAACCGCGCCACAATCGCGCTGATCGGCGCGGCCGCGCTACTTGGCGCCGGCGCGCTGTCGCTCCCCCAGGCCTACGCCGCGATCGACATGAACACGCTGCTGCTGCTGTTCAGCATGATGGTGCTGAACGGCCACCTGCTGCTCGCCGGGTTCTTCAAACTTGTGGCACAGCGCGTCGTTCGGCAGGCGCACGGGCCACGTATGCTGCTGGCGCTGGTGGTGCTGTCGGCGGGGCTACTGTCGGCGCTGTTCCTGAACGATACCGTCGCTCTGATCATGACGCCGCTGGTGCTCGACATCACCGCGCGGCTGCGGCGCGAGCCGATGCCGTACCTGCTGGGGCTGGCCACCGCCGCGAATGTCGGCTCGGCCGCGACGATCACCGGCAACCCGCAGAATATCGTGGTCGGCAGCGCCTCGGGCATCGGCTACAGCGCATTCGCGCTGGCGCTGGCGCCCACCGCGCTGATTGGCCTGGCGATCTGCTGGGGCGTGATTGTGCTGTCGTACCGCGCCGAGTTTGGCGCGGCCACGTTCGCGGTGCCCGAGGCCGAAGCCGTGCGGGTGTACCGGCCGCTGCTGCTGAAGATCGCCGTGGTGCTGCCGGGCATGCTGGCGCTGTTTCTGGCTGGCGCGCCGGTGGCGCTGGCGGCATTTCTGGCCGCTGCCGCGCTGCTGGTGACGCGGCGCATCAAGTCCGAGCGGATCTTTGCGACGATCGACTGGGGGCTGCTGGTGTTCTTCGCCGGGCTGTTTGTCGTCACCGCGAGCCTCGACGCGCAGGGGCTGACAGGCGTGCTCTTCGTGTGGCTTCAGCCGTTCGCGCAGGCCGGGCTGGCGCCGTTCGGGCTGGCGGCCGCGCTGCTTTCGAACCTGGTCAGCAATGTGCCGGCGGTGCTGCTGCTGCGCCACCTCGTGCCGGCATTCGCGCATCCGCAGCGCGCCTGGCTGATGCTTGCGGCGGCGTCGACGCTGGCCGGCAACCTCACGCTGCTCGGCTCGGTGGCAAACTTGATCGTCGCCGAGCTGGCCGGGCGCTGGGGCGTGCAGATAAGCTTCAGGGCGCACCTGCGCGTGGGCCTGCCGGTGACGCTGCTGACGCTGCTGGTGGCGTTTCTGCTGGTGTAGTCGCGCTAGCGGCCGAACCACTCGCGCACGGCGGGGCAGCGTTCGAGGCGCGCCACCAGGTTGCGCTTGAGCGCGTACAGATCGTCGACGCTGGCGAACAGATCGGGGTGACGCTGCTGGATGGCCTGCGGCTTCAGACCGAGTATGAATGTCTCTTCCATCAGCACATGCTCGGCCATGCCCGACAGCAGCCCCCTGATGATCGCCCACAGCTCGACGCGCGCCGCCGCCGACATCACCAGGTTCTCAGGCGTCTCGACCGGCGCGAAGCGCAAATGGCGGTGCGCGCGGTCGCGCGTGGCAAACGAGCGCGCCTCGTCGATCACCACCGCGAGCACGCAGCTGCGCAAGTACGCCAGCAGCGCTCCAACCCCGGCGAAACGCTCGAAGCGCTGGGGTGTGAGCGCGTGCCAGGCGCGCTCAAACGCGCGGTCGGCGATGTCTTCGACCGACTCGCCGAAGCATGGGTTCGGGCGGTAGCCGTGGGCCCAGCCGATCATCAGCAGCCGGTACTGCTCGTAGATCGACGCCCAGGCTTCATCGGATCGACCAACAATGGCCTGTCGAAACAGGTCGAAAGCATCATGCTCAGAACACTGTAGCTGCAGCATACGCGCGATCGCCTTTCAAATGTCTCGAAACCATCGGACACTTTATTAGAGGCGATCGCGCGAAATTTGTTCACTGCCGCAGCTGTGTGGTATGCTTGCGGCTACGGCGTTTCAGCCGGGATCCAGCAGGCCTTGTAGTATTCGACGCGCACATCGGCGGCGGTAGGATCGAGCAGCGCGCCGGCGCTGGCACCGTCGAGCGGGATGACCACAAACGGGTAGCCGGGCGGGATGTAGGTTGGCAGCGCTACCCACGCGCCCGCCTGCCAGCGGCAGATCCGCAGCGCGCCCGTCATGGCTTCGCGCTCGTCGTCCAGCAGAAACAATGGGTCGGTGTAGAGCACCAGCGTCGGGCTCAGCTCGGCCGGCAGCGCGGCGTTGCTGGCGATGCCGAAGGCGTAGCCGCGCTCGCGCCCGCCGCCGGGCGCACCTGCCAGGCCGCGCGCCAGCGTCGTGACGACCTTGACCTGGCCGTATGCCTCGTTGGGCGGGCCGTCGTTCTTGAAAAACAGCATGGCGCCGCCGTCCGACGATCCGGCGGTGATCGGGTTAGCCGGCGAGGGTGTATGCGTCTGCGGCCCGCCGCCCTGCGAGAACGGGCTGATCAGGTATTTTCCACCTGGCCAGCGCAGCAGCACGTGGCCGTCGAGCGTCTTCACTGCGGTAAACTGGCTGAGCCAGCCGGGCTGGCCGGCGGCCGGCGCGACTGGCACGGCGGCGGCGCCAAGCGGGAACAGCGCGGCCTGGGCGGGCGGGTCGGCCGCGCCGCTCAGCCGCAGCGCGACGCTGGCCATGCGGCCGCGCGCGTCGGCGGCGCCTGGCAGCACATCGATCGTCGGGATGGCTGCGGGCGTGGCGTCGGCCAGCTCGGCCAGCTGGCCGGCCGCGTCGAGCGTGGCGCTCAGCACCAGCGGCTGGCGGTCGCGCGTCTCGGCGACGAGCACTACAGTATCGCCAGGCGCGGCGCCCAGCAGCCGAAATGGCGCGTCGGCGGTGCGGGCCTCGAGCGTGCCCTGGGCAATCAACTGGCCGTCGCCGGCGCCCTTGAGCAGGTACAGCCAGCAGTGCTCGAGCCGGGTGGCGTCCGGCAGGCGGCCATACAGCGCGGGCGCGGCGGAGCGCGCTGGGAAGAACAGCGCTTCCGGCGAGCCGTCCAGCCCTTCCTGGCGCCGAAAGCGCGGCAGCGGCAGCGGCAGCTGGCGCGGCCCGACGTGCGGGCCGGTATCGGCGCGCATGCGCGGGTACAGCGCGGCCACGTCGTCGCGCTGCTGCTGTAGCAGCTCGCTAGCGCCCTCGGGCGCAGCCATGATCGACTCGCTGATGATGCCGACGCGCGGCATCACAACCGTGCGCAACGCCGGCCGGAACAGCGTGCCGTCGGCGCCGGGGAGCGCCTGGCCAGCCAGCGCGAGCTGGCGCGTCTCGAGGTAGGCGTCGCGCAGCTTCAGCGCGTAGTGGCCCCACTCGTGCACGATCGTGCGGTAGCCCTCGGGCTCTTCCCAGGCGATCGCGTCGCGCCGCCGGTCGCTCCAGAGGCCGCGGCCAAGGCGGATGGGCATGTACTTCTCGTCGTCGGGGTAGCGCACATCGGAGTGCAGGCCGCCGACCCAGCTGCGCGGCAGCAGCCGGTTCGAGGCCATGATCTGAATGTCGGCGCTGTCGAGGAACTCGGGGCCGCCGAACACAACCTGGCCAAACGCCATCCAGCCGTTCGTGGCGTCGAACAGCAGGTCGGAGGCGCGGCGGAACGCCCATTCGAGCGCCTGGAGGTAGGGCTCGTCGGGCTGCCACTCGAGCGCCACCAGCACATTGAACAGGTAGAGGTACTCCTGGAACACGCTGTCGCCGCCGGGCGGCGCGCCGGAAGGCCGGTCGCCGCCGGGGTTGGGGGCGTGAACCTTGTAGCAGCGGTAGGCCCAGTCCAGCTCCGGCCCAAACGGGTCGGCCGCGTGCACGGCCAGCGTCCTGGCCGACGGAATACCGCGGCGCTGGCGCGCCACCCTGGCGACATCGGCGCGCTCGCCTGGGGCGTCGAACTCGAGCTGCACGAACGGCGCCTCGGAGTGCAGCGGCTGCTCGGCGGCCACACTCTCGCGCGCCGCAGCGGCTGCCTGGGGCGGGTTGAACGTCATCGTCGCGATGGTTTGAGCCATTGGCATCCTCCCTGGCCAGGGCCAGCAGGGCGGCCGCACCGCCCCCGGGCCTCAGCCGTGTAGCGTATAGCGGTAACACCTGGGGATCGATCACCGACTTGAAGCAGAAAGGCCGATCGAGTGACCGGCAGCTCGTTTAGCGCAGGCGCGCGCCTCCTTTCCCTCTGCGCACTGCTGCGCTGGTTTGATCACGACCTGCTGGTGGCGCTCGCCGAGTGTGGGGAAGACGAGGTGAGGACGCTGCTGGCGAGTGACATGGTGCTGGCGGCCGATGACCCGCCCGGCAGCTTCCGGCTGCGCGACGAAGCGCGCGCCGAGTGGCTGGGGCGGCTGCGCAACGAATGGCCGCTTACACAATTAACGTGGCAGACGCTGATTTTCGGACATTTCACGCGGGCAATCGGCAGATCGGCCTCGGAGGCAGCGCGCGCGCGCGCCGAGGCCGACAGCTTCGCGCACCTTGGCGAGCTGTTTCTGCTGCTGGCGGCCCGCCGCGAGTGGCAGATCCTGGCGCAGCACCTGGCGGCGGCGCGCGCCGCCGGCCCGCGCCTGGCGCGCCACCAGCAGCTGCTCGACTTCTACGATGGCGTTGTGGCGGTGCGCACGCAGGCATACGCGCGCGGCGAGGCCACGCTCGGCGCCCTGCTCGAGCAGCCCGGCCTGGACGACGACGTGCGCCTGCAGGCGCTCAACGCGCTTGGCCAGGCTGGCTGGTTTCAGAGCCGCTACGACCGCGCGCTGGAATATTACCGGCAGGTGCACGGCCTGGCCCAGGCGCTCGGCAACACGGCATACCAGGGCCACGCGCTGCTGAACATGAGCATGGTGCACGCCGAGCTTGGCTACTACCGCCAGGCGCTCGAGGCCAGCACCCGCAGCCTGGCGATCTTCCGGGCGAGCGGCGACCAGGCCCGCGAGGCCCACGCGCTCTACGAAATGGGCAACAGCGCCATGCACGTCGGCAGCTGGCAGCAGGCGAACGAGCACTTCGAGCAGGCGCTGCAGCTGTACCTGAAGCTCGATATCAGCGCTGGGCTCTCGAACATCTACTGGAGCCAGGGGTTCCTGCACCAGATGCTCGGCGACGAGGCCGCCAGCGAGGCGGCCTACCGCCAGGCGCTCGCGATCGCCCAGTCGGCCGAGCACGGCGACCCGGCGGTGGCGCTCGACAGCTTCGCGCAGCTGGGCTTTCTGTTCCAGGCGCAGTCGCGCTGGGGCGAGGCGCTGGCGGCCTACGACCAGGCGATTGCGCTGGCCGGGCAGATCGGCAACCAGCACTGGCTCAGCCTCACGCGCTACCGGCGCGGCAGTATCCTCGAGCAGCAGGGCCGGCTTGGCGAGGCGTTCGAGCAGTATCGCGCGGCGGTCGAGGGCATCGAGCAGCTGCGCGCCGCCGCCCACGCCGAGGAGATCAAGCTGGGCCTGCTCGGCAGCGCGCAGCAGGTATACGAGGCGATCGTGCGGCTGTGCCTGCGGCTGGGCCACGCGGCCGAGGCATTCCATTATGTCGAGCGCGCGCGCTCGCGGGCGTTTCTCGACATGCTGGGGGCGCGCGGCGCGCCGGCAGGCGAGGCAGGCGCAACCGAGCTGTATCGCCGGGTCGATCAGCGCGTGGCGACGCTGGCCGAAGTGCAGGCGCAGCTGCCAGCCGGCGCGCTGCTGCTCGAGTACTTTACGATCGGCGTACTGCCGCGCGGCGACAGCCTGGTGAACAAGATCCCAAGCGCGAACGCGCGCCTGCGCGCGCTGATGGCCGCGCCGCCGCAGACACTGATCTTCGCAATCACGCGCGGCGACATGCGCGTGGCGTCGGCGCCGGGCGACCCGAACCGGCTGCGCCCGCTCGCGGGCGACCCTTCGCCGACGACGCGGCTGCTGCGGGCCGACCTGCTGCGCGGCCTGCGCGACGAGCTGCTCGCGCCGGTGGCCGGCCTGCTGGAAAACCGCCAGCTGGTGTACTGCATCCCGCACGGGCCGCTGCACTACGTACCTTTCGCCGCGCTGCTCGGCGCCGACGGCCCGGCGCTGGCGCTAGCGCCCTCGGCCACGATTCTGCTGCGCAGCTGCCTTGGCCAGCCGCGCGGGCGGGCCGGCGGGCGGCTGGCGCTGGGCTACAACGGCGGCGCGAGCGCCCGGCTGCGCTACGCCGAAGCCGAGGCGCGCCACATCGCGCGGCTCGCGGGCGGCCAGGCGCTGGCTGGCGGGCAGCCCAAGAGCGCCGATCTGCTGGCGGCCGGGCCGGACACGCAATGGCTGCACATCGCCGGGCACGCGGTCTACGACCCGCACGACCCGCTGGCCTCGGCGCTGCAGCTTGGCGAGGGCGAAACCCTCAGCGCGCGCGCGATCATAGCCCGGCTCACCCTCGGCGCCGACCTGGTGACGCTGAGCGCGTGCGCCAGCGGCGTGACGCACGTGGTGCCCGGCGACGAGCTGCTGGGGCTGCAGCGCGCCTTTCTGTACGCCGGGGCGCCAGCGGTGGTGTGCGCGCAGTGGGAGGCGGCCGATCTGGTGACGCTGCTGCTGATGGATCGGTTCTACGCCGGGCTGCTGGCGGGGCAGGCGCCCGCAGCGGCGCTGCGCGATGCACAGGCGGCGCTGCGCGCCACCACCGGGCGCGGGCTGCAGGCCACACTCGACCGCTGGCGCGCCCAGCAGCCGGCGCTGGCGGCCGAGCTGGCAGGCCTGCCCGACGTTCCCGCAGAGCTGTACGACCAGCAGCTCTACGCCGACCCGATCCACTGGGCGGCGTTTGTGCTGATCGGCCGGGCGGATTAATACCAACTCCGTTTGATTACTTGTGTTTTCTTGTGCGGCGCGCCAGGGTAACCGCGCCGAGCAGCGCGGTGTCGTAGCCGAGCTGGCTGAGGCGCACCTCGGGGTGCGGCACCAGCTTCAGGCGCTCGGCCATCACGCGGCGGGCCGCGCCGATCAGCCGCTCGCCGCCGCCGACCGCCACGCCGCCGCCCAGGACGATCATGTCCGGCAGGTAGATCGCGGCGAGGTTGCGCAGCCCCTGGCCGAGGTTATAGGCCACCTCGTCCCACTCGGCATCGCCAAGCTGCTCGGCCGGCTTGCCGTAGACGCGCCGGATGCCATTGCCCGAGATCAGCGCTTCGAGGCAGTCGGGCGCGCCACACTCGCAGGCCACGCGCTCGGGGTGCGGCGCGCGGAATGGGATCGACTGGTGGCCAACTTCGGGGTGCGCGCCGCGCATACCGTGGTAGATCGCGCCGTCGACAAGAAAGCCGCCGCCCATGCCAGTGCTGAGCGTGATATACAGAAAGCGCGGCACGTCGAGCCGCCCGAGGGTGTACTCGCCCAGCGCCGCTACGTTGGTGTCGACATCGACGGCGAACGGGCAAGCCCAGCGCGCCTCGAGCAGCTGCTTCAGCGGCACCTCGCGCCAATCCGGCTGGTGCAGCGGCGAGACGACGCCGCTGGCGGCATCGAGCGGGCCGCCAATCGCCGCGCCGATCCCAGCGATCGGCTGGCCCTGCGCCACCGTGGCGATCAGCTGGTTCAGCAGCGCGAGCCCTTCGCCCAGGCGGGCCGGCGTCGGGGCGCGCGTGCGTCGCAGGATCTGCCCATCCTGGCCGGCCGCCGCCACCATCAGCTTGGTGCCGCCAATGTCGAGGCCCACAAACAGCGCAGTGGATGTACCGGCCATCGCACGCCTCCGAGCGCGGCGCCCGGCCTCGGGCGCTGGCGCGCCCGGCGAGGCTCACAGATACTGCAGGAAATACTCGACGATCCGCTCTTCCATGTAGATCCGGTCGGCCAGGGCGCGCGGCGAGTGGCGCTCGTCGGGAAACAGCAGCAGGTCGTAGGGCTTGCGCGCGCGCACGAGCGCGCCGATCAGCCGCGCGGTGTGGCGGAAGTGCACGTTTTCGTCGATCAGGCCGTGCACCAGCATGAGCTTGCCGCGAATATTGCCGACATGGTGCATCACGCTGCTGGCGGCATACCCTGCGGGGTTGTGCTGCGGCGTGCCCATGTAGCGCTCGGTGTAGTGCGTATCGTAGCCATCCCAGTGCGTCACCGGCGCGCCGGCCACAGCCAGCTTGAACGTCTCGGGCGCGCGCGCCAAGCACATGCAGGCCATATAGCCGCCGTAGCTCCAGCCATACACGCCCACGCGCGCCGGGTCGGCCAGGCCCTGCGCCACCAGCCACGCCACGCCGTCGGCCTGGTCGCGCACTTCGACGTCGCCCATATGGTGCCTGATCGCGCCCTCGAAGGCCAGGCCGCGCCTGGCGCTGCCGCGATTGTCGAGCACGAACACCAGGAAGCCGAGGCTGCGCAGGTACTGCGCGCGCATATTGGCCGTCAGCGGCCAGCTGTTCGCCACCAGCTGTACGTGCGGCCCGCCGTACACATATACGATCGTCGGGAATGGGCCGGCGCCAAAGCGCGCATCTGGGCGAAACAGCGCACCGTGCAACGGCACGCCGTCGCGGCTGGCGAGCGTCACCAGCTCGGGCGGCGCCAGGTTCAGCGCGTCGACGCGCGGGTCGCGCTCGTCGAAGATCGTCGCGATCAGCGCGCCGTCGTCGAGCGATCGCAGCGCCACCGTCGGCGGCGCGTCGAGCGCGTCGTGGGTATCGACAAACCGGCGCAGCGCGTTGTCGAGCACCACCTGGTGGCGGCCGGGCGCCTGGGTAATGCGGCGCGGCTCGCCGCCGGCCAGCGGCGCCACGTACAGATGCGTCTCGGTCGGGCCGTCGCGGGTGCCGGTGAAGTACACCAGGCCGCGCGCCTCGTCGACGCCGGCCAGGCTTGTCACCATCCAGTCGCCACTCGTCAGCTGGCGCGTCAGGCGCCCATCGGCGGCGCAGAGGTACAGGTGCTGGAAGCCGCTGCGCTCGGAGGCCCACACAAAGCCGCCATCCTTCAGCGGCTTGAGCATATCGTGAAGGTTGACCCACACGTCGCTGGTTTCGCGCAGCAGGTCGCGCCGCTCGCCCGAGTCCGGGTCGAACTGCGCGAGGTCGAGCTGCGACTGGGCGCGGTTCTGGATCTGCGCGCTCAGGCTGCCGTCGCGGAACCACCTCACCCGCGCGAGGTAGATATCGTCGTCGCCGCCAAGATCCATCCACACCGGCTCGGCGCCCGCGCCGGACACCGGCACCACGCCGAGGCGCACGCGCGCGTTGGGCTGGCCGGCGAACGGGTAGCGGTGGTCTTCCTGCGCGCCCTGGCCTACCGCGTCGCTGCCCTGGTGCACGATCCGGTACACCGGGATGTGCGTCTCGTCGACCTGCTCAAACGCGATCGAGCGGCTGTCGGGCGACCACCAGAAGCCCATAGAGCGGTGCATCTCTTCCTGAGCCGCATACTCGGCCAGGCCGTTGGTCTTGCCGGTGCCGCGCGCGTCGTGGGTCAGCTGGCGCGGCGCGGCGCTGCCGTCGGCGGGCACCACGTACAGCTCGGAGTCCTGCACATACGCCACCAGCGCGCCGTCGGGCGAGAGCACCGGCGAGATCGCGGGCGCGCCGCCGCCGGCCACCAGCAGGCGCAGCTGTGCGCCTGGGCCGTCCTGCACGTAGATGTCGCCGCGCAGCGGCACGAGGATGCGCTGGCCGTGCTGGGCCCAGCTGTAGCTGGTGACGCCGACCTCGAGCTGGCGGGCGCGCTCGCGGCGCAGCTTCTCTTCGAGCGAAAGATTCTGCTCGGTGGCGCCGCCGTCGGCCGGGGCCAGCAGCAGGCGCCGCTCGCCGGTGGCCGGGTCGAAGGCGTAGAGCTGGCGCGTCAGCGTGCGATCCGGGCTGAGCAAAAACGTGATCAGCGCGTCGTCGGGGCTAAAGTCGATCGCGCCGGGGATGGCCATGCCCGGCGTCGGGTAGCGCGGCACATCTTCAAGCGCGATGGTGGTCTGAGCGTCGGCTCGCATGAACCTGTCCTCCTGTAGCTGCGCAGCGCGCCTGGCGCCTATGCCCGCGCGAAATCGATAAAGCCGCGCGCGGCGTCGGTGCCGACAAGCCGCACGCGCACGTGGTCGCCCACGTCCATGCCCTCTTCGCCGCGCACCACGCGGCCCTCGACCGGCGGGCTCAGCAGGCGCACGTAGGTGCCCTTGGCCGCCGCGCCGGTCACGATCGCGTCGAACACGCCGCCCACCCGGTCGCGCATCAGCGCCACGGCGGCGTACTTGCGCATGCGCCGCTCGACCTTCTTGCCGGCTTTGTCGCGCTCGGTACAGTGGGCCGCCAGCGCGGCCAGCTCGTCGGGCGCATAGGGCGCGGGCGCGCTGGCCAGCAGCGCCTTGACCAGCCGCTGGATCACTACGTCGGCATAGCGGCGGTTGGGCGCGGTGGCGTGGGTGTAGTCGGCCACGGCAAGGCCGAAGTGGCCTGAGTGATCGGCGCCCGGCTCGACCAGCGCATACTCGCCCGAGCCGAGCAGCTTGACCACCGCCAGCGAGAGGTCGGGGAAGCGCTCGGGGTCGGCGCGCTGGCGCTCGGCCAGAAAGCGCGCCAGCGCGCGCGGGTCGGGCTCGGCGGGCAGGCGCGCGCCCAGCTCGGCGGCCAGCTCGGCAATGCGCGGCCAGCGCGCGGGCGTGCGCACGATCCGCTGGATCGACGGCCGGCCGGCGTCCTCGAGCAGGCGCGCCATCACGCCATTGGCGGCGATCATCAGGCTTTCGATCAGGTAGCGCGCGCGGTTCTTATGCAGCACACGCAGATCGACCACATCGCCGTCGTCGGCCACCACCCGCGCCTCGATTGTCTCGAAGTCGAGCGCGCCATTGCGCACGCGCAGCTCGTGCAGGCGCTCGGTGGCCTCGTCGTGCAGGCGCAGCTGCCCTTCGAGCCCCGGCAGCACTGCGACGCTATCGGGCAGCGCGCCGCCCTCAAGCCACGCGCCAACCGCCTCGTAGTCGAGCTTGGCGTGGTTGCGCACGATCGCCGGGTACACCGCGCTGGACTGAAGCGCGCCGTCCTCGGCCACCACAAGCTCGGCCACCACGGCCGGCCGGTCTTCGCCGGGCAGCAGCGAGCTCAGCCCGGCCGAGAGCTGGTCGGGCAGCATGGGGAACACGGCCACGCCGGTGTAGACCGAGGTGGCGTTCGCGGCGGCGTGGCGGTCGATCGGCGAGCCGGCCGGCACCAGCGCGTCGACATCGGCGATGCCCACCAGCACGCGAATGGCGCCGCCGGGCAGCTGCTCGGCAACCTCGATCTGGTCGAGGTCGCGCGAGTCGGGGTTGTCGATCGACGACCACAGCAGCGCGCGCAGGTCGCGCCGCGCCTCGCCAGGCGCGGGCCGCCATGGGGCGGTGCGCTGGGCCTGGGCCTCGGCCTCGGCCGGCAGGTCGGGCGCGAAGCCCTCTTCGTGCATCACGCGGCGTGCGATCGCGCGCAGGTTGGCCATTGGTGTTTCCTTGAGGTCGCTTTTTCCGGCTCTGGCAGAGAGGGCGAGCGCGATGAGCTATGCCCGCGCGCATCCCTTTCAGGCAGCCAGCGAGATCGCCAGGCTCAGGCGGTGCTCGCCGCCGGGCGCCACCTCGTACACATCATCCACGGCGTTGGTCGTCTCGACGCACACGAAATCGCGGAACTCGTCGTCGTCGCAGTCGGGCATGGCACGGGCCTTCTCGATCCACGGGTTCCACACCACTGTGGTGCGGCTATTGGCCTTCTCGACCAGCACGCGCCGGCCGAGCGCCGGGTCGTCGATCGTGCAGGCGGCGGCCGTGTCGAGGTAGATCCGGTCGGTCTCGCCGGCGATCGTCACCGCGCCGTCCTGGCGCAGGCGCGCGCCGCCGGCCACCTTGTCGATGTACTCGGCGCCCTCAAGGCCGCCGATCGCCACGCGCGCCACGTCGCCCACCTGGTAGTACGAATGCAGCGCGCCGCCGGCGGTGAATGGCGCGTCGCCGGTGTTGCGCCCGATCAGCTCAACGCTCAGGCGCGGCCCGACCGTCACGACGAGCTCGAGGTCGAAGGCATACGGCCAGATCGCGCGCGTCTCGTCGCTGTCGGCGATGCCCAGGCGCAGCTGCACGCTCTCGTCGGCGAGCACTGCCGAGCCGCGCGCCTGCCACATGCGCGCGCGCACAAAGCCATGGAACGGCTTGCTCGGGTCGGAGGGGTGCTGGGCGAACCAGGGCCAGCACACGGGGATGCCGCCGCGGATCGATCTGCCGGCCGCGTACGAGCTGGCCCGGCTGACCCACAGCACCGGCGCGGCGCCGTGCGGCTGGTAGCGCGCCACGTGCCCGCCCTGCACCGCGACAATCGCGCTGGCGTGGCGGTTCTCGATCGCGACCATCGGCAGCCCCTCGGGGCCGGCAGCAAACGACAGGTAGCCGGGGATCGCAAACTGTTCGTTGAGAAGTTGAAGATCGGTGCTCATTGCTTTCTCGTCTCTTCGACGCGCTCGATCAGCTCCAGCGCGTTGGTTGTGGCAGCGCCCTCCGCCGTATTGTCGAGCACGCACCAGGCCGGGGCGGCGGCGGCGCAGAGCTGCTCGGCCAGGCGCGCCAGCGCCGCCGGCGGGTAGGCCGACGCATACATCTGGGGCGAGCCGTGCCAGCGGTAGTACACCAGGCCAGGCCAGCCGCCGGGCTCGCCGGCCCCTGCGGCGGGCGCCGGGTCGGCTGCGACGCGCGCCACGCGCCACTCGGCCAGCAGCCGCTCGGCCGGCGCGGCGAACCAGCTGGCGTGGCGCGGCTCGCACACCACGTCGCCGCCGAAGCGCTGGCGTAGCGCGCCGAAGAACTCGGCCGCTCGCCCGGCGTCGAAGCGCAGGCTCGGCGGCAGCTGCACCAGCAGCGGGCCGAGCTTCGCGCCCAGCGCGCCGGCCTCGCTAAGAAAACGCTCCAGCGGCGCGGCAGGTTCGGCCAGGCGGCGCGTGTGCGTCAGCTCGCGCGGCACCTTCACGGCAAAGCGAAAGCCGGCGGGCGTGGCGGCAGCCCAGCGCGCATAGGTGGCGGGCATATGCGGCCGGTAGAACGACGAGTTGATCTCGACCATGGCGAAGCGCTGAGCGTAGCGCTCGAGCTGGCTGCCGCCTGGCGGGAACAGCGCCGCGTGCCGAGTGTGGAAGCCCCAGCCGGCGCAGCCGATCAGCACCGGGTGCATGCCTAGGCGTTGATGCCCAGCAGCTCGACCTCGAAGATCAAGGTGGCGTTGGGCGGGATCACGCCGCCGGCGCCGCGCGCGCCGTAGCCAAGCTCGGGCGGGATGGTCAGCCGCACGGTGTCGCCGACGCGCATCTTGGCCACGCCCTCGTCCCAGCCCTTGATCACCTGGCCGCGGCCGAGCGTAAACACAAACGGCTGCCCGCGGTCGCGCGAGCTATCGAACTTCTTGCCGTTGGTCAGCCAGCCCGTATAGTGCACCGACACGCGGTCGCCAGCTTTGGGCGCCGCGCCCTGGCCGGCGCTGAGTGTCTCGATCTGCAGGCCCGAGCTCGTCATGATCGTATGCTCCTTGTCGTGCGGCAGGCGGGTGCGCCGCCGCCGCATGCTACCGCGAATTCACCGCACCCCGAGCGCGGCGGCAGCGCGCCCGATTGCGTCGATATGCGCCTGGGGCGATTTCAGCCCGGCGCCCATGGTGTTGACGCTGATATGTGTCGCGCCGAGCGCGCGCCAGCTCTCGGCGAACCCGGCCCAGCCGGCCTCGGGCACCTGGCCGATGCTCAGGCGTGCCTCGATGCCCAGCGCGGCCGGGTCGCGGCCGGCGGCGGCCGCAGCCGCGCGGAAGCGCGCGACCATAGCGCGGGCCTGGTCGTCGGGGGCGCGCTGCGGGAACCAGCCATCGCCGAGGCGGCCGGCGCGATCGAGCGCGGCGTCGGCGCTGGCGCCGATCCACAGCGGGATGGGGCGCGGCGGCAGCGGGTTGATGCCAGCATCGTCGATCGTATGCCAGCGGCCCGCGAAGCGCACCACCGGCTCGGCCCACAGCGCGCGCAGCACGTCGATCTGCTCTTCCAGGCGCGCGCCGCGGTTGCTGAAGCTTTCGCCGAGCGCCTGGTACTCGACCGGGTTCCAGCCGATGCCGACGCCCAGCCGCAGCCGCCCGCCGCTGAGCACGCTCAGCGCGGCGGCCTGCTTGGCCACCAGCGCCGTCTGGCGCTGCGGCAGAATAATCACGCCCGGCACAAACTCGAGCGCGCGGGTGAGCCCGGCCAGAAAGGCGAATAGCACGAACGGCTCGTGAAACGGCGTGGCGCTGTTATACGGGCCGCGCCAGTCGGGGCGGTTGGCCAGGCCGGCGCCCAGCACGTGATCATACGCTAGAATATGGCGGTAGCCTAACGCCTCGGCCGCCTGGGCGTACTCGCGGATGGCGCCCGGATCGGAGCCGATCTCGGTCTGGGGAAACACAACGCCAACCTGCATAGGGTCTCCTCTCTACTCGCGGCGTTAGTATACGATCTCGGGAAGAAAAGTCAAGGAAAGGAAGACCGCATGCAACTCGGCACGCTGCCCTGGTGGGCCTTTGCGCTGCTCTCGGCGCTGTTTGCGGCGCTCACCACGATCTTCGCCAAGCTGGGTATCCAGGGTATCAGCTCGAACCTGGCCACCGCAGTTCGCACAGTCGTCATTTTGATCATTGCCTGGGCGATCGTGCTTGGCACCGGCGAGGCGCGCGGCCTGGCGGGCCTGGGCGGGCGCACCTGGCTGATGCTGGTGCTCTCGGGCGTGGCCACCGGGCTCTCGTGGCTGTGCTACTTCCGCGCGCTGCAGCTCGGCAGCGCTTCGGCGGTCGCGCCGATCGACAAGAGCAGCGTGGTGATGATCCTGGTGCTGTCGGTGATCTTTCTGGGCGAGCCGCTCAGCTGGAAGGCGGCGCTCGGCGCGGCGCTGGTGGCCGGCGGCACGATCGTGCTTATTCTGTGATACGCTCAAGCCCTGAGCCTGTTTGAGAAGAGGGTGCGCGAAGGGCAAGCCCCTCGCACTTCTCTTCTGGCGGGTGGCGGCCACGAATGTGGCCGCCACACAAGTATTGTCGGCTGTGAGGTGCGTTCGCCGCCGCGACCGCACCTCACAGCCAGATGTGCTCACCCGCTCCCCTGACAGGGGAGGGGGCAGGGGGAGGGGTCGACAGGCGTTGCACGAGCCCTGCCCGAACCCCCACCATAATCCAAGCGATCAGCCGGATTTGGTATGATATGTGGAGCAGGAGCAACGCTATGAATATACTGGTGCTGTGCGACGATCACTGGCACCCCGCGCGCACGCCGCGCGCCGGCCTGGCGCCGCTGGCCGCTGCCGGCTTCACCTTCGACTGGATCGAGCACGCCGGCGAGTGGTCGGCCGAGCGCATGGCCGCGTACCCTGCAGTGCTGTTCACCAAGGCGAACAATGTGTCGGCCGCCGACGACGCGCCCTGGATGGCGCCGGCGGTCGAGGCGGCGTTTCGCGCGTATGTGCGCGGCGGCGGCGGGCTGCTGGCGCTGCACTCGGGGCTGGCGGGCTACGCCGATACGCCGGTGCTGCGCGCGCTGCTTGGCAGCGTGTTTGCACACCACCCGCCGCAGTGCCCGGTGGCGGTCGCGCCGCGCGCGGGCCACCCGCTGGCCGCATTCGCCGCGCCGTTCACCCTGCGCGACGAGCACTACCACATGGCCATGGGCGGCGCCGGCGCCGACGTGTTTCTGACGACCAGCTCGGTGCATGGCGAGCAGCCGGGCGGCTGGGCGCGCGCCGAGGGCGCCGGCCGCGTGGTGGCGCTCACCCCCGGCCATAACCTCGAGGTGTGGCTGCACCCGGCCTACCAGGCGCTGGTCGGCGCGTGCCTGCGCTGGTGCGCCGGCCAGGCACCGCTGGGAGATACCGGCTCGGTTTGATCGCGCCTGTTCGCCAGGCGCAGCCAAAGCTGGTATAGCTCGTGCTGTGGCGTACGTGAGCAGAGCCGAGGGCAAAAACTTCCGCCGCGTAGCTCGTGATAGACAAAGGAGAACACGATGAGCCTCGAAAAACGCAAGCTGGGCACGCAGGGCCTTGAGGTTTCGGCGATTGGCCTGGGCTGCATGGGCATGAGCCAATCGTATGGCGCGCCCGAGGAGCGCGACGAGCGCGAGTCGATCGCGACCATCCACCGCGCGATCGAGCTGGGGTGTACGTTCCTCGACACCGCCGAGGCGTACGGCCCATTCACCAACGAGGAGCTGCTCGGCCGCGCGCTCAAGGGGCGGCGCGGCGAAGTGACCCTCGCCACGAAGTTTGGCTTCCGCATCGGCGAGAGGCCGCCCGGCAGCTCGGGCGTCGACAGCCGGCCCGAGCATATTCGCGAGGTGGTCGACGCGTCGCTGCGGCGCCTGCAGACCGACCACATCGACCTGCTGTACCAGCACCGCGTCGACCCGGCCGTGCCGATCGAGGAGGTGGCGGGTACGGTGGGCGAGCTTGTGCAGCAGGGCAAGGTGCGCTTTTTTGGCATGTCCGAGGCGGGCATCGCCAACATCCGGCGCGCCCATGCCGTGCACCCGGTTTCGGCGCTGCAGAGCGAGTTTTCGCTGTGGGAGCGCAACCTGGAGCCCGAGATCATCCCGCTGCTGCGCGAGCTTGGCATCGGCCTGGTGCCGTTTGCGCCGCTTGGCCGCGGCTTCCTGACCGGCGAGGTCAAGCGGGCCGAGGAGTACCCCGAGGGCGATTTCCGGCGCGGCGACCCGCGCTACCAGGGCGAGAACTTCGACGCGAACATGCGCGCGGCCGAGGTGGTGCACGAAGTCGCGCGGTCGGCCGGCGCGAAGCCGGGCCAGGTCGCGCTCGCCTGGCTGCTGCACAAAGGGCCGGATATTGTGCCCATCCCCGGCACCAAGCGCACCAGGTACCTGGAAGAAAATGTCGCAGCCGCCGCGCTGCAGCTCAGCGCGGCGCAAATGCGCGCGCTCGACGAGGCACTCGCGCCGGGGAAGGTCGCTGGGCCGCGCTACAACCCGGCCACCATGGTCATGGTCGACCGCTGATACTTATACGCTCTTCGCTTGCTCACGTATAGATTATGTTGCACTGCGTGGCTTCGCCACGCAGTGCAACACAAGCGGTACTTTCCTTTTGAACGTGTGCATTTTCCGCGCTGCGCGCGGAAAATGCACACGATAATCAAAAAGCACCGTCTGGCGCTAGCCCAGCGGCGCGGGCAGCAGCCCAAACCAGCCGCGGCTGACGTAGTCGGCCATGGTCAGGCCGACCATGATCGCCAGCCAGACAAAGCCGGCCGCCGCGAACACCCAGGCCAGCCGGCCGCTGAAGCGCACATGCATAAAGTAGAGGATGATCAGCAGCGCCTTGGCGGCGGCGATCGCCAGCGCGATTGCGCCGTTCAGCGGCCCAAGGTCGAGCTGCGCCGCCACTAGCGTCAGCGCCAGCAGCGCCAGCAGCGCGCCAAACACCAGCAGGTTGGCTTTGAGCGAGACGATATGCTTGCCGGCTGTAGCGGTTTGTTGCGCCATGGTGTTTTCCTTCTGTGGCAGGCTTCCATTCCTTGGCATTTCGGTTTCACCCTGGACGGGCGCGCTCGATACGTGCCCGTGCGCATTTGTTCGCGCGGGCCTTAGTACTTTGTTAACCAAGTTTCTTTGTCTATCAGTGTCATGGTGAGCGAAGCGAAACATCTCGCTGATTTGGCAGCGAGGGAGCGGAGCTTCGTTCAGCATGACAGCATTGCTCTCGGATCCAGCGAATGAAAAAGAAATTTGTTGGCAGACTATTTAGCCCACCAGGTACAGCACCGGGAACAGAAACACCCACACAATATCCACGAAGTGCCAGAACAGGCCCGCGACCTCGACCGGGGTGCTGTAGGCCGCCGAGAAGCGCCCGCGCCACGCAAGCAGCGCCACCACACCCACCCAGCCGATCGCGATCAGCATGTGCAGCGCGTGCAGGCCGGTCATGGCGAAGTAGAAGTCGAAGAACAGCTGGGCGCGGCGCGGGTCGGCGCCCTCGTAGGCGAAGCCAAAGCCCCTGAGCGGCACCAGGTGCTCCTGGAAGTCGAGGTAGTACTCGGTGGCCTTGATGCCGAGAAACCCCAGCCCGAGCAGCATAGTGGCCGCGAGCAGGCCCACCAGCCAGCCGCGCCGGCCCAGCGCTGCGGCGCGCACCGCCAGCGCCATGGTCAGGCTGCTGCACAGCAGCACCGCCGTGTTCAGCGCGCCGAGCGAGGCGTACAGGTGCCGGCTGGCCTCGCGAAACGCCTCGGCGTAGCTGTAGCGGTACACCGCGAAGGCCGCGAACAGCCCGCCGAGAAACATCACCTCGGTCGCCAGAAAGATCCACATGCCCAGGTAGCTCGACATGTGCTGCTGCTCGGCGTCGTCGAAGTGGTGCGCCACAAGCCCGCGTGTTTCAGACATACTCTTCCCCCTGCGGCGTGAATGCCTCCGGGTGCGCCGGGTCGTACTCGTAGGGCGGCTGCATCACGATCGGCGTGCGCGCGAAGTTATCCTTGCCCGGCGGCGAGCTCGTCTGCCACTCCAGGCCGGTCGCGCTCCAGGGGTTTGGCGGCGCCAGCTTGCCGTAGCGCAGCGACCAAATCAGGTAGGCCAGCGGCAGCAGGTAGCCAACCGCCAGGATCGTCGCGCCGGCGGTCGAGAGCACATTCCACACCTGAAACTCGGGCGCGTACTCGTGGTAGCGCCGCGGCATGCCCAGGTAGCCCAGGATGAACTGCGGGAAAAACGTCAGGTTGAAGCCCAGGAACAGCGTCAGCGCGGCGATCTTGCCCCACCACTCCGGGTACATGCGCCCGGTGATCTTCGGCCACCAGAAATGGATGCCGCCGAGGTAGGCCGAAACCATGCCGCCGACCATGATGTAGTGGAAGTGCGCGATCACAAAGTACGTGTCGGTCACGTGCACGTCTACCGGCAGCGCCGCCAGAAACAGCCCGGTGAGGCCGCCGATCGTGAACAGGCCGATGAAGCCGAGCGCGTACAGCATCGGCGTGCTGAAGAAGATCGCGCCGCGAAACATGGTGCCGAGCCAGCTGAACACCTTGATCGCCGAGGGGATGGCCACCAGGTAGCTCAGCAGCGAAAACGTCATGGCCGCGTAGATCGACATTCCGCCGACGAAGATATGGTGGCCCCACACCAGAAAGCCGATCACCGCGATCGCCAGGCTCGAGATCGCGATCAGGCCGTAGCTGAACGGCCGGCTGCGCGAGAAGCAGGTGATCAGCTCGCTCACCACGCCCATGCCCGGCAGGATCATGATGTACACCGCCGGGTGCGAGTAGAACCAGAACAGGTGCTCGAACAGCACCGGGTCGCCGCCCAACGCCGGGTCGAACACGCCAATGCCGAACGCGCGCTCGAGCAGCACCAGCGTGAGCGTGATCGCCAGCACCGGCGTGGCCAGCACCATGATGATACTGGTGGCGTAGATCGACCAGACAAACAGCGGCAGGCGGAACCATGTCATGCCCGGCGCGCGCATGGTGTGCACGGTGACCATGAAGTTCAGGCCGGTGAAGATCGACGAGAAGCCGACAATGCCGATGCCCAGGATCATGGTGACGACATAGGTGTTCGAGTAGCTCGTGCTGTAGGGCGTGTAGAATGTCCAGCCGGTGTCGACGCCGCCGAGCAGCATGGCGGCGATGCCAAACAGGCTGCCGGCCACAAACACATACCAGCTTGCCAGGTTCAGGCGCGGGAAGGCCAGGTCGCGCGCGCCAATCATCAGCGGCACAAGGAAGTTGCCCAGCACGGTGGGGATCGACGGCACCAGGAAGAACCAGACCATCACAATGCCGTGGATCGTAAACAGCTTGTTGTACGTCTCGGCGCTCACCAGGTCGCCCTGCGGGGTCGCCAGCTCGGCGCGCATCAGCGCGGCCGCCGCGCCGCCAAGAAAGAAGAACAGCGTGATCGAGAGCATATACAGGATCGCGATCCGCTTGTGGTCGGTGGTCAGCAGCCACGAGCGCGCGGCGTAGCTGGCGTTCAGGTAGTTGCGGGGCGCTCGGCCGGCGGCGGTGGCGCTCATGGGCGTTCCTTTCGGCTTATCATACCTAATTCGGCGGCACTCTTCTCCGTATCGTGTGCGATTTTCCGCGCTCCGCGCGGAAAATCGCACACAGAAGCTGCCGCAGGCTCAATCTCGTACCTTTTAAGCAGCCGAGTCACGCAAGTGCGTAACTCCTCCAGTGATCAAGCGAAAAGCGTATCAAATACGGCCGACGCAGTGAAAATCGGCCCACGAACTCCCACTGCCCTACCCGCCGCCAGGGCTTGCCGGCTGGGGCGCAGCGGTGCCATTTGGCGACTGCTGCGTGTCGGGGTTTTGCGGGGCGGCCTGGCCGCCGCCCAGCGAGCGGATGTAGGCGATCAGCTGGAGGATCTGCTGCTCGCTTACCTGGCCCCGAAAGCTCGGCATGATCGGCTGGTAGCCGGCGACGATCTGGCTCTGCGGCAGCAGGATCGAGTTGCGCACGTAGCCCTCGTCGGCGGTGGCGGTCGAGCCGTCGGCGAGCTTCACCTGGTTGCCGAACACGCCCACCAGCGACGGCCCCGCGCCGCTGCCGTCCATGCGGTGGCAGCCGCTGCAGCCCAGGCCGGTGAACAGCCGCTCGCCTTCGGCGGCCATGGTCTCGGGCTGCTGCTGCTGCTGGGTGCCCGGCGCGCCGCCGCCGAGCCAGGCCTGGAAATCGGCCGGCGCCATGGCGATCACCACGCCGCCCATCACGGCGTGGTTGGTGCCGCAGTACTCGGCGCAGTTCAGCGCGTAGCTGCCCGGCTTGGTGGCCTGAAACCAGATCGTCGTATAGCGGCCCGGCAGCACGTCCTGCTTGATCCGGAACGCCGGCACGTAGAAGCTGTGGATCACGTCCTGCGAGGTCATCAGCAGCTTGATCGGCTGGCCCACCGGCACGTGGAGCTGGTTGATCTCGCTCTGGCCCTCGGGGTGCTGGATCTTCCACATCCACTGCTGCCCGACAACATACAGCTCCACCGCGTCGGCGGGCGGTCGCTCGATGCGGAAGTACACCACCGCCGACCACGCGAACATGCCCAGCGACAGCACCAGCATCAGGCCGATCAGCGGCAGCTCGATCTTCAGCCCCGAAATGGCGCCGCGCCCGCGCACCGCGCTGGTGCCGTGCCAGTAGCGCGCGCCAAACACGATCATCATGCCGAACACCGCCAGCGTGAACAGGCCGGCGATGCCCAGCAGCGCGAAGTAGACCTGGTCGACCTGCTGAGCCGACGTCGAGGCCTGGTCGGGAAAGATCGGAATGCCATCCATGCGCTACCCTTTCAGCTGCATTGGCCGGGCGCGCCGCCATAGCAGCAGCGCCGCAGCGGCCAGCCCCAGCACCGCCGCAGCGCTCGCGAGCCGCACCACGCTCATAATCGCCAGGCTGTAGCGGCCCACCTGCGGGTCGTAGTGAAAACAGCGCAGCAGCAGCTGGTCGATCGGCGTGCCGATCTGGCCGGCGGCCGCCTCCACCAGGCCGAGCCGCATGTCGCCGGCGCGGTAGCTCAGGCCAAAGAAGTAGCGCGCGATTGTGCCGGACGGCGTCAGAACCACGCAGCCGATCGGGTGGGCGAACTGGCGCTGCGTGGCGTCGTAGGCGTAGCGGAAGCCAACCGCCCGCGCCAGCGCGACGATCGCCGGCTGCTGGCCCACCAGGAAATGCCAGCCGCCGGCCTCGGCGGGCCGGCCGTAGCTCTCGACGATCTCCTGCTTTTTAGCGCGCGCGTCCTCGGGCGCCTCGGCCGGGTCGATGCTCACCGCCACGACGCTGAACTCGCGGCCGGCCGCGAACCGCAGCTCGCGCAGGGTGTCGCTCAGCTGGTGCAGCGACACCGAGCAGACGTTCGGGCAGCGGTAGTAGGCCAGCACCAGCACCACCGGTCGCTGGCCGAAGTAGTCGGCCAGGCGCACCGCAGCGCCGCTCTCGTCGCGGAACGGCAGGTCGAGCGGGGCCTGCGCGTTCAGGCGTTGGTCGAAGCCCACCTGGCCGAGCAGGCCGTCGGGGCCGCCGTCGGCGCGCGCGGGCGCGGCCTGGCCCAGCAGGCAGGTGCCGAACAGCGCGCCGGCGGCGAGGGCGCGCAGCAGCCTGGCGAACGGACGGATCATGGCGCGCCTCCGGCCTGCGCTGTGGCAGTTGGCGGCGCGGCGGCGGTGGCGGTCGGCAGCGGCCGGCCGCTGCCCGAGCCAAGCGCGGCCGGCGTGACGCCGCCCGGCTGGCCGCCGGCGCTGTCGAGCTCGTGGGCCGGCAGGCCGGCCGCAGAAGCAGCCTGCGGGCGCGCCGGCAGCCCACGCTGCGCCACCAGGTCGATGGCGCGCTCGATCAGGATGTGCAGCGCGCCTTGCGCCCGCGCCGCGGCCATAGCTGCCCAGGCGCGCCTCGGCGGTGGCGCGCAGAGCCTGCCAGTCGTCGCGCGGGCTCACCTGCAGGCGCGGCGCGGGCGGCGCGGGCTGGCCGGTGGTCAGCGGCGAGAGCGGCCGGTCGGCCCGCTGCGCGGCTTGCTCAAGCGCGCCGAGCAGCAGCCACAGCCCGGCGCCCAGCGCCGCGACGAGCACAGCCGAGCCAGCCAGGCTCGCCAGCAGCGGGCCGACGCGCAGGCTCACCGGCTCGTGGCGCAGCTCGCGCTTGCGGGCGATCTCGGCGGCGTGCTCGTGCTGGCGCTCGCGCTCCTGCACGGCGGCGCGTCGCGCGGCGTGGCGCTCGGCGCGCCGCGCCAGGTAGCCGCGCAGACCGTTCAGGCCCAGCGCGGCCAGCAGCGCCGCCACAAACGTCGCGAAAGCGCCAAGGCGCGGCCCCGGCTCGGCGGGTGGCCTGGTCTCAGCCATGGTCGAGCGCCTCCTGCAGCTGCGGCGGCTGCGAGCGGTGCAGCGGCAGCAGCGGCCTGCGGCCGAGCAGCCAGGCGTAGGCCGCCAGCCACACCCCGCCCACGCCGATCGGCGCGGCGAGGTCGGCCCAGCCCAGGCTCAGGCCGCCAGGGCGGAACGGCGGCACAACCAGCCAGAACAGCTCGGCCAGGTGAACGCACAAGATCAGCGCCGCCAGCGCGGCCAGCGCCCTGGCGGCGCGCCGGACGTCGCGCGCCAGCAGCAGCAGAAACGGCAGCACAAACTGCAGTGCCAGCACCGCCACAATCAGCCACAGCCAGCCGCCCTGCGACCGGCGCAGGTACCACGTCACCTCCTCGGGCAGGTTGCCCGACCAGATCAGCAGGAACTGCGACAGCGTAATGTAGGCCCAGAACATCACGAACGTCAGCAGCAGCCCGCCCAGGTCGGCGAAGCGCGCCGGCGCGAGCGCGCTTGCCAGCGGCCCGCGCCGCGCCAGCAGCGCCGCCGCGATGATCGCCACCGCGAAGCCCGAGAGCCCCTGCCCGGCTACGTAGATCAGGCCATAGATCGTCGAGTACCAGTGCGGCTCGATCGACATCACCCAGTCGACTGCGGCAAAGGTGATCGTCAGCATGTACAGCACCAGGCCGAAGCGGCTGAGGTTGCGCATGCGGCCTTCGGCGGCGCTGGGATCGGCGTCGGCGTCTTGCTGGAGCGACCAGCGGTTGAGCAGCAGCGCCAGCGCGATCCAGATCGCGAAGTACAGCGCCGCGCGCGCCGTGAAGAACGCCGGGTTGAGGTAGGCGCGCTTGTGCTGCAGCACCGCGTCGGCCGCGACCTCGGCCGGGCGCGCCCAGGCGTACAGGTAGCCCAGCCCCAGCAGCAGCGGCGCGAACAGCCCCAGCAGCAGCGGCAGCGTCATGGCCGCGGCCTCGAGCAGGCGGCGCACGCCAAAGCCCCAGCCGCCGCCCACCAGGTGGTGCAGCATCAGGATCGCCAGGCTGCCCAGCGCGATGCCCAGCCAGAACATCAGCGCGAATAGGTACGACGGCCAGGTGCCGGCCGGGTCGAGCAGCGCGCCGGCTGCGCAGGCCGCCAGCCCGAGCACGCCAGCCGCGAGCGCCGGCAGCCGCGCGCGCACAAGCCCCGGCGGCGGGTCGTCACGCATTACGTCAATCTGGCTCATGGCTCACCTCCCGCGACCTGCTGGCGCTGCTCGGGCGGCACGTCGTCGATTGTCGCATTCTGGCTGAGCTGCAGCGCGCGGATGTAGGCGATAATCGCCCAGCGATCCTCGGGCGCCACGCGCGCGGCGTAGCCGTACATGCGGCCGTAGCCGTTGGTGATCACGTCGAAGAAATGCCCCACGGGCGCGTCGCGCAGGCGCTGCTGGTGAAACGAGGGCGGCGGCGAGAGCCCGCGCTGCACGATCATGCCCGCGCCATCGCCCACCAGGCCGTGGCAGGGCGCGCAATAGATGTCGTAGCGCTCGTGCCCGCGCTCGAGCGTCGCGCGCGCGATCGGGAACGGAAACTCGGTCGCGTCCTGGCCGTTGGCCTTGCCGGTGTACAGCAGCGTGTCGGATTCGAGCATGCCCAGCGCCACGGTGCCCGAGATCACCTCGCGCTCGGAGCGCGCGTCGGCGTAGAAGCTGCTCGGCTCGTAGACCTTGACGCGCGCCTCGCGGCGCATGTTCTCGCCGCAGGCCACCAGCACGAGCCCGGCGCAGAGCGCGAGAAAGCCTGCTACCAGCGCTTGTCGCCCCATCGAGTCCCTCCTGGCCTGTGGCGGCCTGCATGCTTGACCAGCTGCTCACCACGCAACCTCATCGACGCGCAGCGGCGCCAGGCTTTCGAGAAAGCGCCGCGTCGCGTCCGGCTCGAACGCCGGGTCGCTCGCGCGCACGCACAGAAAAAAGCGGTCGCGCGAGGCCAGCCGGAAGCCGGGCAGGTTGAACGCCGGGTGGTATGGCTCGGGCAGGCCGTTCAGCCAGAGCATGCCGATCACCGCCGTCAGCGCCGCGCCCAGCACGGTCGTCTCGAACGTCACCGGGATGAACGCCGGCCAGCTGTTCAGCGGGCGCCCGCCGATATTCAGCGGGTAGTCGAACGCCATGGTCCAGAGCTGCAAAAGGTAGCCGGCCGCGCCGCCGAGCGCGCCGCCGACCAGCACCAGCAGCGGCAGGCGCGTGTGCGCCTGGCCAAGCGCCTCGGCCAGGCCCTCGACGGGGTAGGGCGCGTAGGCGTTCAGGGCGCGGTAGCCGGCCTCGGCGGCGCGGCGCGCGGCCGCCACCAGCCGCTCGGGCTGGTCGAACTCGGCCATCAGGCCATAGATCGCGGGCGTCTCGTGTTCCATGCTTCCCCCAGCCAGTCGCCAGTCATACCAAATTCGCTTGATTACGTACACTTTGGTGGGGGTTTGGGGGCTTCGCCGCCCCGCTATTTCTTAATTGTGTTGCACGACGTGGCCGCCACGTCAGGCGCGCTTTAACTTGCCATGATCAAGCGAACAGCGTATCAGTCGGCCGCCGAGCCCTCGGTGCGGTGCACCAGCTCGCGCATCTCGGCGATCGAGATCATAGGCAGAAAGCGGATGAACAGCAGCAGCAGCGTCAGAAACAGCCCGATCGTGCCGGCGAATGTCGCGTAGTCCCAGAACGTCGGGCGGTATACATCCCATGAGGCCGGCACAAAGCTGTGCGAGAGGCTCTGCGCCACGATCACGAAGCGCTCGAGCCACATGCCCACGTTGATCAGCAGCGCCAGCACGAACACCAGCGCCACATTGGCGCGCGCGCGCCTGAACCAGAACGCCTGCGGCACCAGCACATTGCACGCCACCAGCCCCCAGTACGCCGGGCCGTAGGCGCCAAACGCGCGATCCCAGTACACCGACTGCTCGAACGGGTTGGCGCTATACCAGGCCATAAACGCCTCGAGCATGTAGCCGTAGCCCACCATCATGCCCGTCGCCAGCATGATCCGCGCCATATAGTCGATATGCCGCGCGGTGATGAAGTCTTCGAGCTGGTAGAAGCGCCGCAGCGGGATGGCGATCGTCGCGACCATCGCGAAGCCCGAGAAGATCGCGCCGGCCACGAAGTAGGGCGGGAACACCGTCGAGTGCCAGCCCGGCACATTCGCCACCGCGAAGTCGAAGCTGACGATCGTGTGCACCGACACCACCAGCGGCGTGGCCAGCGCGGCCAGCAGCATGTAGGCCTTCTCGTAGCGGTACCAGTGCGCCGCGTCGCCGCGCCAGCCCATCGAGAGCAGGCCGTAGATCACGCGGGCGTAGCGGTTGCGCGCGCGGTCGCGCAGCGAGCCCAGGTCGGGGATCAGGCCGATGTACCAGAACAGCAGCGACACCGTGCCGTAGGTCGAGACGGCGAAGAAATCCCACACCAGCGGGCTGCGGAACTGCGGCCACACGCCCATGGTGCTGGGGTAGGGGATGAGCCAGTAGAACAGCCACGGCCGGCCGAGGTGCAAGATCGGGAACAGGCCGGCGCACGCCACCGCGAACAGCGTCATGGCCTCGGCGAAGCGGTTGATCGAGGTGCGCCACTTCTGGCGCAGCAGCAGCAGGATGGCCGAGATCAGCGTGCCGGCGTGGCCGATGCCGATCCACCACACGAAGTTGGTGATCGCGAAGCCCCAGGCCACCGGCACGTTCACGCCCCAGATGCCCACGCCGCGCACAAACAGGTATGTCACGGCCACCAGCAGCAGCATCAGCAGCAGAAACGCCGCCGCGAAGCCCAGCAGCCAGCCGCGCCCCACCCGCCGCGTGAGCACGATCGAGCTGATCTTGTCGGTGACCGACGCGAAGGTGTGCTGCCCCTCGAGCACCCGCGCCTCGCCGGCAGGTTGATCGCTTGCTGTCGCCATCGCATCTCTCCGCAATTCAGCGCTCGCCATGCTGCCGCAGGCAGAAGCGCCCGAACCAGCGTTTCAGACAGCTTCTCAAAGCTCCGGGTTCGGGTTGCGCAGCCGCGCCAGGTAGGTGGTGCGCGGCTGGGTGCCAAGCTCGGCCAGCATGCCATAGCTCAGCGGCGATTCCTTCAGGCGCGCCACCTGGCTGCCCACGTCGTTGATGTCGCCGAAGACGATCGCCTCGGTGGGGCAGGCCTGCTGGCAGGCGGTTTTGATCTCGCCGTCGCGGATCGGCCGGCCGGCCTTCTCGGCCTCGATCCTGCCGGCGTTGATGCGCTGCACGCAGTAGGTGCACTTCTCCATCACGCCGCGGTCGCGCACCGTCACGTCGGGGTTGTAGTGCAGTTTGATCACCGGCGTGCTGGTGTGGGAGTACTGCAGGAAGTTGAAGCGCCGCACTTTGTACGGGCAGTTGTTCGAGCAGTAGCGCGTGCCGACGCAGCGGTTGTAGACCATGTCGTTCAGCCCTTCGGCGCTGTGCGCGGTGGCGGCCACCGGGCACACCAGCTCGCACGGCGCTTTCTCGCACTGCATGCACGGCCGCGGCTGGAAGTAGGTGTTCGGGCTGGCGGCGTCGCCCTCGTAGTAGCGGTCGACTTTCAGCCAGTGCATTTCGCGGCTCATCAGCACCTGCTCTTTGCCCACCACCGGGATGTTGTTTTCGGCCTGGCACGCCACGGTGCAGGCCTGGCAGCCGATGCAGCTGTTCAGGTCGATCGCCATGCCCCAGCGGTGGCCGGTGTACGGCACCTCGGGGTACAGCGAGGGCGGGTGGTCTGCGTCGGTGCCGGGCGGCTGGCTGGCGAAGCGCGGGTTGTGCGCGTACTCGTCGAGCGTGCCGACGCGCAGCAGCTCGCGGCCCTCGAGCCCGAAGTGGCTCTGGGTCAGCGCCAGCTGCTCGCGCGCGCCGGTGGCGGCCAGCTCGAGGCCCGCGCCAAACCAGAGCGCGTCGGCGGTGCGCAGCGCGTAGGCGTCGAAGCCGACGTCGGTGCCGATGTGGCCGGCGCGCGCGCGGCCGTAGCCCAGCGTCACTGTCACGGCGTCGTCGGGGTGGCCGGGCAGCGGCAGCACCGGCGCGCGCACGCTGCGCCCGCGGTAGCGCAGCTCGGCCACGTCGCCCTGCGCCAGGCCCAGCCGCGCGGCGGTGGCCGGGCTGATCAGCGCGGCATTGCCCCAGGTGAGCGAGCTGAGCGGGCGCGGCAGCTCTTGCAGCCAGCCGTTGTTGGCGAAGCGCCCGTCGTACACGGCCGGGTCGGGCTGGAAGCGCAGCTCGAGGCCGCCGGCCGGCGCGGCCTCGGCCGGGGCGGGCAGGCCGGCGAGGTTCGCCGCAAGCTCGATCGGCGCGAAGGCCGTGCCCTCGACCACGCCGTCGTGCAGGGCGCGCCGCCAGAACTGTTCGAAGTCGGCGCTGGCGTGCTGGCGCTGCCAGAAGCCGCGCACGATCGCGTAGCTTGATTGATCGAGCTGGCCCTGCATCGCCGCCAGCAGCTCGTGGGCCGAGCGCCCGCCGTACAGCGGGGTGATCAGCGGCTGGGCGATCGACACGCTGCCGTCGAAGGCGCGCGCGTCGCCCCAGTCTTCAAGCGCGTGCGCTGCCGGGATGTGCCAGTCGCACAGCCGGGCGGTCTCGTCGTCGTACAGGCCCATGTGCACGCGAAACGGCACCTGCGCCAGCGCCGTGGCAAAGCCCAGGTCGGCCGGCGCGTCGTAGGCCGGGTTGCAGCCGAAGATCACCAGCGCGCTCACCTGGCCGGCGGCCATGTCGGCGGCCAGCGCGCGCAGCGACTCGGCGGCGTTCGCCGGGCTGGCCTCGACCGGCGGCAGATACAGCACCGTCGCGCCGGCGTTGCCGAGGGCGGCGTTCATGGCGTGGGCCAGCGCGTGCACCTCGGGCGGCTGCTCGTCGCCGGCCACCACAATGCTCGCGCCGGGGTTGGCTTGGAGGTCGCGCGCCAGCGCGTCGAGCCAGCCTGACGGCGCGGGCGCAGCGCCGGGCGCGGGCGCCACGTCCAGGCCCAGGCGGCGCGCCAGCTCGCGCGCCAGCGCCGCCACCTGCGAGGGCCGCACGGCCAGCCGGTGGTCGGCCATGGCGCCGGTGATCGACGGCGCGCTCTCGATCGCGTACAGGCGATTCATCGCGGCGTCGCCGCCGGCCGAAACCCTGCGCCCGGCCGCGAAATCGCGCGCGTAGCGCAGGCTGCCGGCCGAGCAGCTCAGGAAGTCGGCGTCGAGCGAGACGATCCGCGCGGCCAGGTCGAAGCGGTAGATCGTGCTTGCCGGCTGGCCGAAGGCCATGCGCGCGCCCTCAAACGCGCTGTCGCGCGCCACCGGCGCGTACTGGTGCCAGCGCGCACGCGGGTACTGCGCCAGCAGCGCCGCGATCTGGTCGGCCAGCGCCGGCGAGCTGATCGGCTCGGTCAGCAGGCGCAGCCCCGCCCCGCCGCGCGCGCCGAGCGCGCTCATCTGGCCGCCGAGGTCGGTCAGGAACCGATCCCAGGTGCTGATCCGGCCAAGGTTCAGCACCGCCTGCGAGCGGTCGGGGTCGTAGAGCGAGAGGATCGCCGCCTGCATGAACGCGTCGGAGGCGCCCAGGCTGGCGGGGTGCCGGGGATTGCCCTCGATCTTGACCGGCCGGCCCATGTGGCTCTCGGCCAGCACGCCGCTGGCCAGCCCGCCCAGCGTCAGCGCGGTGGCGTAGAACAGCGGCTTGCCCGGCACGATCTCGGGCGGCTGGGTGACGTACGGCACGATCTGCTCGCGCGGCCGACCGCAGGCCGCCAGCCCGGCCAGCGCCAGCGACGCGCCCATCATCTTCAGGAACGCGCGCCGGCTGAGCGGGTCGCCCCACTGCTCGGCGCCGCTGGGGAACTCGCGGCGCAGATAGGCCGCAAGCTCGCCGCCCTCGGCCAGCTCGTCCAGAGCGCGCCAGAGCTGCCGGCCACGCAGCCCGCCCAGCCGCTCGCGCGTGGCGGCTAGCTCGGGCGGCTGGGTGCGCGTGTCTCGTGTCATTGGGTCGTTACCTCTTACACACGGCTAATGGTGGCAGGTCGAGCAGCTGGTGAGCAGCGCGACGCTCTGGATGTTGTACTCGCGCAGCAGCCGGCGGCCGAGCGTCGCCTGGTCTTCGGCGGGCGTATAGCCCATATCGAACACGTGCTCGCGCGGCCGGATGTACTGCTCGGGCGCGCGGTGGCAGTCGAGGCACCACTTCATCTGCAGCGACACGGCCTTGCGCATCAGCGGCATCTGGTCGACGCGCCCGTGGCAGGTTTCGCAGCCCACGCCCTTGGCCACGTGGATGCTGTGGTTGAAGTACACGTAGTCGGGCAGGTTGTACACCCGGTTCCACTCGATCGACGTGTTGTTCGCCAGGCTGTCGCGCACCGGCTGCAGCGCCGGGCTGGTGTTCCAGATCTGCGAGTGGCACGACATGCAGGTGTACGTCGGCGGGATGTTCGCGCTGGCCGAGGTCTCCACCGTGGTGTGGCAGTAGCGGCAGTCGACCCCCAGCCCGGCGACGTGGTGCTCGTGGCTGAACTGCACCGGCTGCTGCACCGGCACGTCGACGTCGGTGGCCCACGCCGAGCGGACGTAGGAGTAGCTAACCAGCAGCGCGCCGGCCAGCAGCGCCAGCACGCCAAACAGGCTGGCCTTGGCCACGGTATTCGCGCTCGGGTGAAAGACCTGCGACATATCGCGCCCCTATCACTCGCCCAGCGGTGGGCTGCGCCCCTGGCCCCTGCTTTTTATGACTCATAGGAGTTACGCACTTGCGTGTTTCGGCTTCCTCAAGCGGCGAGATTGAGCCTGTGGCAGCATGGTACCTGTTCATCTTCTGTGTGCAGTTTCCGCGCTCCACGCGGAAACTGCACACGTCGAAGCAGCTACCCAGCGCTGCGGCAGAGCTTTGCGCCTACACCACCTCGCGCACCTTGTCTTCGAGCACCGTCTTGATAATGCTGAAGCGCTTGCGCTGGCCCCTCGCCAGCGCCTCGGCGAACTTGATCGCCTGCTCGGTGCTGATGTGGCCGGGCATCGGCGGCTCGTTCGGGTCGACAACCGCCTGCACCACCGAGGGGCCGGGCTCGGCCAGCGCCGCGCGCAGCGTCGCCTCGGCCTGCGCGGGCTGCTCGACCGTGAAGCCGGCCGCGCCAACCGCGCGCGCGTAGGCCGCGAAATCGATCGGGTGCAGCTCGACGCCAAACTCGGGGTTGCCCTCAAGCACGATCTGCTCCCACTTGATCTGGCCGAGCGAGTTGTTCTTGACGATCACGATCGTCACCGGCATGCGGTACTTCACCAGCGTCGCCAGCTCGCCCATCAGCATGGTGAAGCCGCCGTCGCCGACAATCGCCACCACCTGGCGGCCGGGGTACGCCGCCGCCGCGCCGATCGCGTAGGGCAGGCCGTTGGCCATGCTCGCCAGCGTGCCCGAGGCCGCGAACTGCATGCGGCCGCGCATCTGGATGTAGCGCGCGGCCCAGGTGGTGAGCGTGCCGGTGTCGCAGCAGATGATCGCGTCGTCGTCGAGCAGCGCGTTCAGGCTGTGCACCAGCGCCTGCGGCTTCATGGGCATGTCGGCGCGCGTGCCGCGCTCCTCGAGCAGCGCGTTCCAGCTTTTCATGCGCTGCTGGGCGATTTCGAGAAAGCGCCGGTCGTCTTTGCGCGCGATCTGCGGCAGCAGCGCCTGCAGCACCGCGCGCGCCTCGCCCACCAGGCCAACCTCGGCGGGGTAGCGCTGGCCCACGCGGGTCGGGTCGATGTCGATCTGCACGCAGCGCGCCTGGCCGGGCTTGGGGTAGAACTCGAGGTACGGGAAGCTCGACCCGACGATCACCAGCGTGTCGCACTCGCGCAGCGCGTCTTGCGAGGGCGCGGTGCCAAGCAGCCCGATGCCGCCGGTGGTGTAGGGCGCGCCGTCGGGCACCGCGCCCTTGCCGAGCAGCGCCTTGACGATCGGCCCGGCCGCCTTTTCGGCCAGCATCACCAGCTCGTCGCGGCAGCCGAGCGCGCCGCGCCCGGCCAGGATCGCCACGCGCCGGCCGCGGTTGATCAGCTCGGCCGCGCGCTCGATCTGCTCGGCGGGCGGCAGCGGGTGCGCGGCGGCGAAGATGTCGCCGCTGTGGCCGGGAATATTCGCGCTCGAGCGCTCGCCGCCCGTCGCTGGCCAGCTCTGGATGTCCTTGGGGATCGTGAGGTGCGCGACGGTGCGCCGGCTCAGCGCGGTTTTCATCGCCTCGTCGAGCGCGCCGACCACGTGCGCCGGCCCGCTGACGCGCTGGTTGTAGGCGGCCACGTCCATGAACAGCTTGTCGAGGTCGACATCCTGCTGGTAGCGCGTGCCGATCAGGTCGTGAAAGGTGTGGCCGGTGATCGCCAGCACCGGCGCACCGTCCATCTTGGCGTCGTACAGGCCGTTGAGCAGGTGGATGCCGCCGGGGCCGGAGGTGGCCAGGCATACGCCCGGCCGGCCGGTGAACTTGGCGTAGCCGCAGGCCGCGAAGGCGGCGGCCTCCTCGTGGCGCACCTGGATGAAGCGGATCTTGGCCTGGTTGGTGCGCAGCGCCTCGAAGATGCCGTTGATGCCATCGCCGGGCAGGCCAAAGATCGTGTCGACACCCCAGTCGATCAAGCGCTCGACCAGCAGGTCGGCGGCGGTTTTTGCCATGGTATTCGTCCTTAGCGCAGGCTATCACGCATCTGAACCGGGTTTGACGAAAGACGGAAGACGGCGCTGTTTCGTCTTCCGTCTTTCGTCCTTAAAACTCGGATCGAACCTGTGGTAGCCTGTTCTTAGCAAGCCGGTATTAGCGGGGCTACACAGCATAAACTGCGCCGCGATCGGGCTAAAGCCCTTGCCCGGCGCACGATTGTAGAAATATGCGGTCGGACGTATACTATGCGCAGAATCGCCCCCAGAACTGTCAAGCACGCGGTGTAGAAAGCCAGGAGAGTTTCATGAGCATAGCGCGATCGGTCTACATCGGCACCGACGGCGGCGCCACCACCTCGAAGATCGGCGGCGTGTGGGAGGACGGCACCGCCGTAGCGACCGACCTGCTGCAGCGGCCGACCAACGCGCACCTCGGGCCCGAGGCCGTAGTCAACGGCTGGGTCGCGGCCATCGGCGCATACCTCGAGCAAAACCAGCTGACGTGGGCGCAGGTGCAGGGGGTGGGGGTGGCGATCCCAGGGCCGCGCCGCAGCTACGGCGTGCTCGAGCGCGGGCCGAACCTGCCCGAGAGCTTTGTCGGCTTCGACGTGTACACCGCGTACCACCGCGCGCTCGCGGCGCAGGCCGGGCGCCCGGTCGCGCTGTTCGTCGGCAACGACGGCAACATGGGCGGCGTGGCCGAAGCCCAGCGCGTGCGCGGCAGCGGCAAGGGCAGCGTGGTGATGCTGGCGCCCGGCTCGGGCCTTGGCTGCGCCTATATCGACGGCAACGGCCTGCCGCTCGACGGCGACACCTTGGCGGGGATGGAGGCCAGCCACATGCCGGCGCCGCTGCACCTGCTCGGCGCCGAGGCCTACCCGTGCGGCTGCGGCCGCAGCTGGGGCTGCATCGAGATGTACACCGCGCTGGCGGGCCTGCCCTACCTGCTGGCCGAGAGGCTGAAGCACTACCCCGATCACCCGCTGGCCGCCTCGCCGCTCGGCCCCAAGGAGCGCGCGCTCAGCCTGCGCGGCCTGGCGCAGCAGGGCGACGCGCTGGCGGTCGAGCTGTTCGACTTCCAGGCGCGCGCGCTGGGGCTGCACGTTGCCAACCTGGCGATGGCGCTCGACCCGCAGTTCGTGGTGATCGGCGGCGGCCTGATGGATACCGCCGCCACCACCGACGCGTTTCGCGAGCGCTATTTGCGCATCGTGCGCGAGACCGCCGCGCCGTACCTCTGGCCGGCCCAGCGCGAGCGCATCGAGATCGTGGCGGCTACGCTCGGCGATCTGTCGCAGGCCATCGGCGCGGCGCTGGTGGCGCTGTATGAGCATAACGAGTAAGCGTTGGAGCGTTGGAGCGAGGGAGCGGAGAGTGGAGAGCGGGGGAGCGGAGACCTCGGCCTGCGCCTATGCCCAAGGGCCAACCATCACCCGTACCCGCGCCACGAGGCATGCACCACCAGCGTCGCACACGCACCGGCATTCATTATGGGGCCTGGGGCGAAGCCCCAGCAGGGGGATGCAAGGGGCGGCTGCCCGCCCTTTGCGCGGGGTACGGGGGCGCAGCCCCCGAAAGCCCTCAGGCGCAGAGCGGGGCACGGGAGCGCGCAGCCCCCGAATGTCCTCAGGAGCAGAGCAGGGCACGGGGCGCGCAGCCCACGAATGTCCTCAGGCGCAGAGCGGGGCACGGGGCGCGCAGCCCCCGAAAGCCCTCAGGCGCAGAGCAGGGCACGGGGCGCGCAGCCCGAGAGGGAGAAGGCGCGCACGATGCGCGCCCTACGGGAAAGGCCGTGCCAACATCAACGCCGTATGCTCATGCCTCAAGGGCAAACCATCACCCGTACCCGCGCCACGAGGCATCCTCCACCGGCGTGGCACACGCACCGGCATTCATTATGGGGCCTGGGGCGAAGCCCATCAGGGATGCGGGGCGGCTGCCGCCCTTTGCGCGGGGTACGGGGGCGCAGCCCCAAAGCCCTCAGGTGCAGAGCGGGGCACGGGGCGCAGCCCCCGAAGCCCTCAGGCGCAGAGCAGGTCACGGGGGCGCGCAGCCCGGGAGGGAGAAGGCGCGCACAATGCGCGCCTACGGAAAGGCCGTGCCAGCGGCAAAGTCAGACGCTCATGCCTCAAGGGCAAACCATCACCCGTACCCGCGCCACGAGGCATACGCCACCAGCGTCGCACACGCACCGGCATTCATTATGGGGCCTGGGGCGAAGCCCCGCAGGGGATGCAAGGGGCGGCTGCCCGCCCTTTGCGCGGGGTACGGGCGCAGCCCCGAAAGCCCTCAGGCGCAGAGCGGGGCACGGGGCGCGCAGCCCCGAATGTCCTCAGGAGCAGAGCAGGGCACGGGGCGCGCAGCCGCGATGTCCTCAGGCGCAGAGCGGGCACGGGGGCGCGCAGCCCCAGCCCTCAGGCGCAGAGCAGGGCACGGGGCGCGCAGCCCGAGAGGGAGAAGGCGCGCACGATGCGCGCCCTACGGGAAAGGCCGTGCCAACATCAACGCCGTATGCTCATGCCTCAAGGGCAAACCATCACCCGTACCCGCGCCACGAGGCATCCGCCACCGGCGTGGCACACGCACCGGCATTCATTATGGGGCCTGGGGCGAAGCCCCGTCAGAAGATGCAGGGCGGCTGCCCGCCCTTTGCGCGGGGCACGGGGCGCAGCCCCGAAGGCGTCTGGGGCGCGGGGCCGCGCAGGTATTTGTCATCGGTTAAGGTATGCCCGTACCTGTCAAGCTGGCATCAGGAAGCGGTGGAGCGACCAGGGCCAAACGGATCTGCTCAAGCGCGCTTGGCCCTTTTGCTGGTCGTTCACGTTTGCGTATACCTAACTCTTTCGCATCTCGCGCCAAGTAGCTTGGCGCATCGCCTGCGTAGTCGCCCTGTGCCACCGCCACGACATAGTGGTACAGCCCGCGATACACCATCTCGACCGAGATCTGTTCCAGCCGCATCCCCAGCGCCTCTGCCACATCATCGCACAAGTCGATCAGCACCGCGTACATCAAAAACGTCGCAACCACTTGCAACCAGATCCCATTTTGGCTGCCCACCCACACATACGACAGATCCAGCAGCCGCTTGACCAGCAAAAACGTCGTCTCAATCTTCCAGCGCGCGTCGTAGAGCGCCACCACCTCCACGATACTGAGCTGCTTCGGGTCAAGCACATTCGTCAGATACCGCTGCCAGCGTCCGTTCACACACACCTCGATCAGCCGCAGCGCGTGTGTACACGGCTCTTTGTGCAGCCCGAGCTGGATGATCTGGTCGCGTACCTTGGCGCGAGTACACAGCCGCGTGGTGACCGAATAGCTGGCTTGGTCGCGCAGACGTGTGACAAAGAAGCTCTGCTGGGCGCTCAGCGCATCAAACAGCCACTACGCGAAGTAGCCGAGGTCAAACACCAGCAGACTGGCGTGCGGTAGCCAGGCAAGCACCTGCCTAGCCATGGCTTTCTCATTGGTGTGCGGCTCGGCGTTCCAGAAGAGTGTGACCGGCAGGTGGGTCAGCAGGTCGACGACCACGCTGACGTGACCAGCAAGCTGGGTGCAGGTCTGTTCCTGGAGTGCATCGAGCTTGCGGAAGAGCGGCTCAAGTGTGGTCGCATCCAGTGCGTAGAGGCCAGCGAAGCGCGCGGCGACGGGCGTGAGCAGCGGCGGGAGCGGGCGGGAGCGGGAGCGGAAGCGCTCAGGCAGGCGGGCGAGGACGCGATACAGCACGCGCTCAAACAGCACGGCAGGAAAATCGAGGAAGCGGTCGGAGAGCGCGGACTGCGAGACGTTCTGCGGCGCAGCCCAGAAGAGCCGTTCGCGGGCGAGGGTGCGCTGGAGCGCGCACACGCCCGGGATACGACGCCAGATCAAGGCCAGGACGAGCGAGAGCATCACCGGGAGAGTGAGGATGCGGTTGCGCAGACCGAGCTGACGATAGTACTCGAGTTCGGCGAAGACGGCCGGCTTGACAAAGTCGTCCAGACGGCGTTCGATCTCTGCATCGCAGGGAGCAGGAACATGAGTGCGACGGCGATGGTCGGCATTGAAGGAGGCGCGAGGGCGCCGGTTGTGTTTTGGACTTGGCATAACGAGAGAATAACCCAGCTTGACAGATTGCACAAATCCTTAACCGATGACAAATACCGCGCAGGCCCCGAAGGCGCTTGCACACCCGTGCTATACTACCCGCAGACACAGCGCCAGCGCAGCGAGCACCTATGGCAGCCACCGGCGACAAGACAACATCTGCAAACGCGCTTGGCCCGGCCGCCGTGCCGGCCGCCGTGATCGCGGCCCTCGGCGCCTGCGCCGATGCCTGCCGCGATACGCTCACGCGCCTCGACGGCGACCGCGACCGCCTGCGCGCGGCGCTGGCGCGGCGCATCCGCCCCGCGCCCGACGGCCCCACCCGGCGCCTGTGCGCCGTCGACGGAGCCCACGCCACCGTGCCGGCGGCCGGCGCCACCTTCGCGGCCATCGCCGCCGTGGCCGTCGAAGAGGATGCGCTGACCGACCAGGACGTGCTGGTGCAGCTGCTGCCGCCGATCGAGGAGCTCGAGGCGATCCTCGGCGGCCTGCGCACTATGCTCGAGATCCACCTGCTGGCGCGGCGCATCCGCGCCACTTCCAGCGGCCTGTTCATCCTCGACGGCTCGTTCTACTCGGCGCTGCTCGAGATCAACCGCCTGCTGGTGCGCTACGCACAGGACGCGCGCTCGCCCCGCCCGGCGGCCTGGTGGGCGCCGTTCGCCGCGCTGATCGAGCGTTTCTTCGCCGACGAAGACTGGCGGCTGGTGCTCGATTGCCGGCGCGTGATCGCCCACCCCAAGCAGGCCACCGCCGCCGACGACGTGGCCCAGCTCGCGCCGCACCTCTCCGGCACCGTCACCGACCGCACGCTGTGGAGCACGGTGCTCGATGCGGGCGAGCACTCGCTGCCCGCGCCGCTGATCCGCCAGGATCGGCCACACCTGCTCACCGGCTACCGCTCGCCGGGCCTGCCCGACTTCGCCGAGCGCCGCGCGGCGATTGAGCAGGGCTACGGCCAGCTGTACATCACCTACTACCGCCCCGACGCCGAAGGCCCGGCGTACCGGCTTGAGCTGCCGGCCGCGCTGATCGCGCGCGAGCCGCTGGGCGCGGCGCTGGCGACTTTCCGCGGCGCGCTGCGCCTCAGCGCGGTGCAGGAGCCGCTGCCGCAGTTTTTGGCCGACGCGATCTGCAAGCAGATCGGCCGCGCGCTCGACGCCACTGCCGAGGGCGCGCGCACTACCCTGCAGAACCAGTTCGGCCTGGCGCTGGTGCAGCGCTACCTCGGGCCGTACCGGACGCAGCGCGGCTAGAGCACGCCGCGCACCCGTAGCTAGCCTGCTTTGCCTTGCGGCTGCTACCCCACCAGCTTCTTCTCGCGCAGCCGCCGCAGCAGCGCCGCCGAGGAAGCGTAGGGCGCCAGCACGCCTTGCAGCCGGGTGTCGAACTCGGCGCGCTGCTGGCGATGGACGGCCAGGTCGCGCAGGTCGGCAAGCTGCTCCACCGCCTCGCCGTAGCCCTGCGCCGTGCGTAGCGCCAGCAGCCCTGGGATCTGCGCCCAGATATGCTCCTCGCGCTTGGCCAGCGCCTCGAGCTTTGCCAGCCGCGCCCGCTCGGCCTCCTGCTGCTCGCGCTGCTTGCGCCGGCGGCGTACTTCCTCGGATGCTTGCGCGATCTGCGCAAACGTGCGCCTCGGCGCGGTCGCGGCATTCGGGCGCGGCGCGCCCCCGACCTCGCGCAGCCGCCGCAGCAGCGTGGCGCCGATCGCCTCGCCGCGCGCCGCTTGCACCAGAAACGCATGGCGCTCGGCCTCCGGCAGCAGCGGCACCCACTGCTCGATCGGCTCTTTGGTGGCCTTCAGCGGCGGGCTGGCCTGCGCCGCCGCCTCAACCAGGTCCTGGTCGATCACGAAAAGCTCGATAAACGTGCGCAGCGGCGCCGTGAGCTCGCCAAGCCCAGGCGGCACCGGCGGCTCAACCGGATCGCCCTCTTCGTCGCGCTCTTCGTCGTCGTCCCACTCGCCCGAGCTGGCGCCGCCATACCCGGCCGAGGCCAGCCAGGCCAGGTACAGCGCGCGCATGTCGCCGCGCAGGATGTCGTCGCGCAGCGGCGCGAGCCCGGCCATCATCCTCTCGCCCTCGATCCAGCCGCGACCCTCTTCCTCTTGGAAGGCGATGTTCAGAATGACGTACTCGCCTGCCGTGGTCAGCTCGATCTCCTCGACACCGTAGAGGTACGGCTGCAGCGCTGCCTGGTCGATCGCCGCCTTCGGGAAGCGGAACGCGAGCTGCTTCGTGCCCCAGTTGGCGATGTAGAAGAGCACGTCGTAGTACTTGGCCAGAACCTTCAGCGGGTCGCCCCGGAAGTCGCCGAACGAGTAGGTGAACACCGCCTGCGTTGGCGTCGGCTGAACCCGGCTCGACAGCTTGCGCACCTCGGCGATCTCCTCGGGCCGCAGCGGCCGGTCGAGCGCCAGAAACTCGTAGTATTGGTACTCGCTCATACAAACCTCACAGCATTTTAATCCGGCTCGGGCAGCGGCTGCCAGCGGCTTTCGGCCTCGAGCGCGGCGAGCCGTGCCTGGGCGCGCTCGAGGATCGGCGTGGGCAGCCCGGCCATGCGCGCCACGGCGATGCCGAACGAGCCCTCGGCCACGCCCGGCTCGAGCGTGTGCAAAAAGATCAGCTGCTCGCCCTCGCGCCGCACGCCCATCTGAAAGCACGCCAGCCCCGGCAGGTGCCCGATCAGCGCCACCAGGTGGTGGTAGTGGGTGGCGAACACGCCGCGGCAGCGCGTGGCGCTGTGCAGGTGCTCGACGATCGCCTCGGCCAGCGCCATCCCGTCGTAGGTGGCCGTGCCGCGCCCGACCTCGTCGAGCACCACCAGGCTGTCGGCGCTGGCCTGGTGCACAATCGTCGCCACCTCGGTCATCTCCACCAGAAACGTGCTGCGGCCGCTGGCGATGTCGTCGGCCGCGCCGATGCGCGTGAAGATCCGGTCGCACAGCCCGAAGGTCATGGCCTCGGCCGGCACAAACGAGCCCATCTGCGCCAGCACCACGCACAGCGCCACCATGCGCATCAGCGTGCTCTTGCCCGACATGTTCGGGCCGGTCAGCACGATCAGCCGGGTGCCTTCGTCGAGCCGCACCGTCGCCGGGATGTAGCCCTCGACCGCGCGGCAGACCACCGGGTGCCGGCCGCCGACGATCGAGAGCGCGCGCTCGCCCACGATCTGCGGGCGCACCCAGCCCTCGCGCACCGCCACGTGGGCCAGCGTCGTCAGCACGTCGATCCGCGCCAGGTCGCCGGCCAGCCGGATGAGCTGCGGCCCGGCGGCGGCTACCTGCTCCCACAGCCGCCGCCAGGCCGCGCGCTCGGCGTCGGCGCGCTGCGCTTCGGCCTCGCTCAGCGCTTCGGAAAGCTCTACCAGCTGGCTGGTGATGTACTGGTCTTTGCCGCGCGCGGCGCGGCTCCAGTCGGCCGGAACCCTGCGCGCGTCGGCTGATGCCAGCGCCAGCACGATCTGCCCGCTGCGGCTGTCGCGGCGCTGCTGGAGCGACCTGATGCCAGTGGTGAGCGACAGCGTCACAACCAGCCGCTCGACCTCGGCGAGGGTCTGCTGCTCGCGCCGCAGCAGCGCGTCGAGCTCGGCATCCCAGCCTGCCGCGAGCAGCTCGCCCGTCTCGGCGTCGGGGCGCGGCGCCAGGCTGGTGCGCGGCGCGGCGGCGAGCGCGCGCGCCAGCAGTGCCGCCGTGGCGGGCGCGGGGTCGTAGGCGGCGATGCCCAGGCCGCCGAGCTGCCCGAGCGGGGCGGCGATCGCGCCTGCGGCAGCCAGCGCATCGCGCAGGCGCGCCATGTCGCGCGGCGTGGCGCGCTCGGGGCCAACCAGCAGGCGGTTGACTACACGCTCAAGGTCGCCGGTGCGGCGAAGCTCGGCGCGAATATGCTCGCGGTCGAGCAGGTTCTCGGCGCCGGCCTGCACCGCGTCGTAGCGCGCGTTCAGGCTGGCTGCGTCGCGCAGCCCCTGGCCGAGCCAGCCTTTCAGCAGGCGTGCGCCCATGGGCGTGCGCGTCTGGTCGAGCACCGCCAGCAGCGAGCCGTAGGGCGTGCCGTCGGCGCCGGCGAAGATGTCGAGCGTTCGCCGGGTGGTGGCGTCGATCTGCAGGAGGTTTGCCCCACCCAGGCTGCGCACGGTCTGCAGCCGCGCGAGCGCCGGGCAGCGGTTCCAGCGCAGGTAGCGGATCAGCGCCCCGGCGGCGCGCATGGCGTAGGGCCGCTCGGCCAGCTCGAACGGCCGCAGGTCGGCGGTGTGAAAGTGATCGAGCAGCGCCTCCTGGCAGGCGGCGGCGCCGAACCACCAGCCGGGCAGCGGCGAGAGGCGGCCGACATGGTAGCTATTGGCCAGGCCCAGCTCGTCGCATAGCGCGCGGTGGCGCTGCGCCCGCTCGCCCTCAAGCCGCGTGACCCCGCTGGCCTGGCCGAGCCGCTGGCGCTGCTCGCGCGGCAGGTCGATGCTGCATAGCAGCTCGGCCGGCGTGGTGCGCGCCAGCTCGTCGATCAGGCGGTCGTGGGCGTCGGCGCCGGCCCACTCCTGGCTCCAGAGCGCGCCGGTCGAGACATCGGCCAGCACCAGGCCGGCGCGCTGCTCCCCAAGCTCGACGGCAGCCAGCAGCCGGCGGTCGTCGTCGAGCAGGTCTTCGTCGAACAGCGCGCCGGGGGTGATCACCTCGGCAAGCTGGCGCGCCTTGAGCGCGCCTTCGCGCTCGCCCTGCACCTCGCGGCCGATCGCGACGCGGTAGCCCATACGCAGCAGCCGCGCAAGGTGCTCGCGCTCGCTGCCGATGGTGATGCCGGTCATCGCGAGCATCACCGGCTGGCCCGCGCGGCTGGTCATGAGCGGCTTCTCGGCCACGCGCAGGTCGAGCAGGCGGCCGAGCAGCCGCGCCGGGTCGCCGTATACCTCGAAGAACTTGCCGTTCTGCATCCAGGCCAGCGCGTCGGGGCGCTCGAGCTCGATCCGCGCAAACTGGATCAGCACATCGCTGGCCTCGGCCCCGCCGTAGCGCGCCCGCAAGACGCGTAGGATATCGTGTGTCTCCATGGGCTCCCGATCTCAGGTCGAACACGCGTGCGGCCGAGCTTTATTATATCTGGGATTTACGCGGTTGGCATGTTCAGCCTTCGGCAGAGCGGTACTATGCTCCGTATCGTGTGCGGTTTTTCGCGCTCCGCGCAAAAACCGCACACAGAAAATCAACACGTACCCTGCTGCCGCAGGCTCAATCTTGTATTTTGAGAAAGCCGAATCACGCAAGTTCGTAAGTCATAATGCTGGCGCCCTGTGCCTTGCCATGCCCTCACCGCAGTATAGCCGCGAAGCAGTGCCGGCGCAATTGAGCATTGGCACAAAACCTGCATTGCGATTCGGCAGCAACGCTTCATCTCAGGAACATTTCGGCTTGGCATTGGTACGGGCGCGGCAGCGCGCCCCTGCAACTTCAGGAGGGAGAAATGGCTACAACTACACGTGGGCGCGGCATCGGCGGCGGCAGCGGCCGCCTAATCATCGCCGCGTTTGTCGCGATTGTCGCGCTTGTCGGCTACTTCGGGGCAACCCAGATCAACCCGGTGACGCAGGAGAAGCAGCATCTCTCGATGACTGCCGAGCAGGAGATCGCGCTGGGCAAGCAGGCCGCGCCCGAGATGGAGCAGCAGTTCGGCGGGCTGTCGCAGAGCCAGGAGCTTCAGGCCAGAGTCGCCAGCCTTGGCGACGCGCTCGTCAAGGCCTCCGACGCCGGCAAGTCGCCCTACCAGTTCGAGTTTCACGTGCTCGGCGACCAGCAGACGGTAAATGCGTTCGCGCTGCCGGGCGGCCAGGTGTTCATCACCGAGGCGCTGATGAAGCTGCTCGCGACCGATGGCGAGCTGGCGGGGGTGCTCTCGCACGAGATCTTCCACGTGGTCGGCCGCCACTCGGCCGAGCAGGCCGCGCGCGCGGAGCTGGCCAATGGCCTGTCGGGCGCGGCGGTGATGGCGGCATACGACCCGAACAACCCGGCTAGCGCAAACAGCGCGCAGGTGGCCCAGCTGATCGGGCAGATGATCGATATGCGCTATGGCCGCGAGGACGAGCTGGAAGCCGACAACCAGGGCGTGCACTACATGGCGCAGGCCGGCTACGACCCGCGCGCGATGGTGTCGGTGATGCAGAAGCTCGAGCAGGCCAGCAACGGCCAGCAGCCGCCGGAGTTTTTCAGCACGCACCCAAGCCCCGAGCGCCGGATCGAGCAGATCCAGGCCGAGATCAACAAAGAGTTTCCGAACGGCGTGCCCGACAACCTTAAGAAGTAGCGCCTACTGCGGCCATGCGGGCGCCTGTGGCCGCCGTGGCGGCAGGCGCCGGCGCGGCACAGGCGTGGCTTCTTCGGCGGCGTTGAACGGCAGGTGCGCTTCCATGAACTCAAGCACATTGCTCGGGTAGTAGCCGGTTGCATTGTCGCTCAGGCGCTCAAACGCGCTCGTGTCGATCACCCTGTGCGGGTCGGGCGGCTCGGGCGCGAAGTGCTTGGCGTCGCAGAGGATGCGGCGGCGCTGCGCGCCAAACGGGCGGAACATCCAGGTGAGCGAGTTGTGCATCGGCCCGCTGGGGTGCGGCGCCAGCCGCAGCTTTGCCTCGTCCACCACCAGGCCGCAGCCGGCGGCGCGGCGCACCATCCAGCGCAGGGCGATATCCGAGAGGCTGGTGTTGGCATAGCCGCCGCCGACGTCGGCGTGAACTCCTGGGAACCACACCTGCTCAAGCACCTGGCCGGCAAGGCCCTGCGCGTTCCACAGCGTCGGAGTAAACGCTTTGCGGCACTCGTCGATCGCGATTGCGTGAAACGCGTGCTTCACCCAGCTGCTCAGCGTCACGTCGTGGAACTCGATCTCGCGGCGCAGCAGCGGGTTGAGCCGCGCGCCCAGCAGCGCGTCGGGGATGCCCAGCGAGCCGACGGTATCCCACACGCCCAGGCACTTGATCTCGACCTGGCGCGAGTAGCGCTGGCGGAAGGCGCGGGCGCGCTTGCTGCTCGGATGCGTGTCGTCGCTGCGGTCGCGGTACAGCGCGTAGGCGCGCTGCAGCTGGTTGCCGTGGTACTCGTGCAGCAGGCCGCAGTTGCGGATGAGCCCGGCCAGGCTGCGCACGGTGTAGGCGCCGCGGCTGAAGCCGAACAGAAAGATCTCGTCGCCATCTTCGTAGTTGTTCACCAGGAAGCGGTAGCCCGCGCAGATGTTGCGCGAGATGCCATACCCGCCCACGCCGCCAAGCACGCGGTCGGCCGCGCCGCTGGTGCCCACGCCAGGCTGGTAGTAGACCATCTGCCGGTCGCCCGAGGCATCGCGCGCGCAGATTGCCTGCGCAAGCTTGGCGACATTTGTGTCGGCCGGCCGGCCGTCTTTGATCTCGCCTTCGGTGTTCCAGGTACCATCCGCGCAGATGATCAGTCGCTTTGGCATGTCGGCCTCCCGTTTCACCGTGGTAGCTGGTTGGGCGCTGCTTTGTTACAGTAAACGGAGCATGCCGGGTTTTTTTACAAGCCGAAAGGTAGAAATATGGTAGAGATGAGTGGGGCCGACGTTCCACAAGCCTGCCTGTGTTCGATCATGGCTTGCCCATCTCTCATAGACCTGCTATGATCTGCAAGCAATCTTCACAAAGGCACCAGGGTCGTGGTATGAGCGCACCACCAAAGCCGTATATCACCGAAGCCGATTACCTCGAACGCGAGCGCGCCAGTACAACCAAGCATGAATATTTTGCTGGTGAAATCTTTGCAATGACTGGGGCAAGTGAAGCGCATAACCTGATCGCGAGTAACATAACCGCCACCCTCCACCGGCAGCTGCGCGGGCGTTCCTGTCGCATCTATCCTAGCGACATGCGCCTCAAAGTATTGCAGACCGGGCTGAACACCTATCCTGACCTCACGATCGTATGTGGATCATCCCAATTTACCGATCCCATCAAACGTGATACGTTGATCAATCCCACTGTCATAATCGAGATACTCTCTCCTTCAACCGAACGCTATGATCGTGGCTTCAAGTTTCAAAATTATCGCACGATCACGTCGCTCCAGGACTATCTTCTGATCGCTCAAGATGCCGCGCACCTTGAATGCTACACCCGTCACGAGCCAAATCAATGGATGCTAACTGAAGTGTTTGGCCTTGGCAGCAGCCTGGCGATAGCATCGCTGAGTGCAACGCTTGAGCTTGCAGATGTCTATGAGCAAATTGAGCTGCCACCGGCTCCGGAGTTGGCCATTCCTGGCGACACACCGATACGGTAAACATTCCGAGAACAAGTGCAGGCACTCCGCCCTCTTCGTGCGCGCGATCGTCGGTATGGTGGTGTGTTCCGGTGCCACGCTCGCGGCACCTGATGCACAGGGCGATCGGTCGCGCTGCTGCCTTTGGGCTTGGGCAGGTGTGGTATGCAGCGATGCTGCGCAGCCGATCAATGGCGCAATGCAGCCGATCAACGGCGCAATGCAGCCGATCAACGGCGCAATGCAGCCGATCAACGGCGCAATGCAGCTGATCAACGGCGCAAAGCAGCCGATCAACGGCGCAATGCAGCCGATCAACGGCGCAATGCAGCCGATCAACGGCGCAATGCAGCCGATCAACAGCCCAAAGCAGCCGATCAACGGCGCAAAGTAGCCGATCAACGGCGCAATGCAGCCGATCAACGGCGCAATGCAGCCGCCCTTACAGCAGCGGCAGGTGGTCGGCGAGCCACTGGGCCTCGGGGCCGGCGCCGTACACGGCATAGATCGGGTAGCTGGTGTAGGGCCGGGTGGGGCCGGTGCGCAGCAGCCGCGCGCCGGGGCCAAGCGCCTGCACGGCGCGCGCCACGACATCGGGCGGGGTGTCGCCGGCCAGTAGCAGCAGCGCGCGCGGGCCAGGCGGCGGGCTCAGCCGCTGGCCGTCGAAGTGGCCCACCGGCGCGTCGCCGATCAGAAACGGCGCGACCTTGCCGGCAGTGTTGGTGTCCCACAGGTAGGCCTGGTAGTGCGCTCCGCTGGGCGTGGCGGTGGTTGCCGCTGCGCGCGCGCCACGCGCCAGCAATGTCACAGTCGTCTCAAACAGGTTGAACATCACCTGCTGGTCGCTGGTAGTGCGGAAGTACAGCTGTGCGTTCCAGGCCGCCACGCCGGCCAGCGCCACGCCGGCCAGCGCCGGGGCGAGCCAGCGCCAGCGCGTGGCGGCCACGCCCAGCAGCGCATCGAGGCCCAGCCCCGCCAGCGCGGCGGCCGGCGCGAACGCGCCGATCGAGCGCATTGCGTGCGGCGCGGCGTCGCTGAATATTCCTGGCAGCAGGCCGATCGCCAGCCACGCCAGCAGCGCCAGCGCGGCCGGCCGGCGCGAACGCCACGCCAGCCCGAGGCCCAGCAGCGCGGCCAGGCCGGCCAGCGGGTCGAGCACCGGGCGGCCTGGCGCATAGTGGCGCGGGTTCTGGTCGCCCGCCACGTGCCACATCAGCGCGTAGCGCGCGGCGTTCTGCTCAAGCGGCAGCAGCGGCGGTATCGCGGGCTGGCCCGGCGCGCCAAAAATGCCGACGCTATTCACACGCTTGTTGAACTCCTGCGGGTGTGTCAGCGCATAGCTTGCCAGCGGTGCCAGCGCCAGGCCAAACGCCAGCGCGCCGGCCGCGAGCGGCGCCAGCCGGGGGCGCAGCGGCCGGCGCCACAGCCGCGCAAGCGCCAGCGCCGCCACCGCAAGCGGCTCGGCGCGGCCGGTGTGGTAGGTGTACACCGCCAGGCCGGCGCACAGCCCGCCGAGCGCCATCAGCCCCGCCGCGCGCCAGGGCGGCGCCGCCGGCCCGAGGCCGCGCCAGACGCAGCCTACTGCCAGCAACGTCAGCAGCGGGTCGAAGATCACCGGGAAGCCCCAGCGGCTCATGTACAGGCCCCAGGCAGCCAGCGCCATGCCCCAGGCCGCGATCAGCGCCGGGCGCGCGCCGAGGATTGGCCGCAGCGCGAACCACGCGGCCAGCGGCGTCAGCGCGCCCGCCAGCGCCGGCGCCACGCGCAGCGTCCACAGGTCGCCGCCGAACAGCCCGACAAACGGCGACTGCAGGTAGAACAGCAGCGCCGGCAGGTCGACATCGGCCACGTACACTGGGCGAAAGGTTGGGTCGCGCCAGATGCGCTGCGCCAGCAGGCCGTGGTATACCTCGTCGCGCCACACCGCGATCGGCAGGTTGTTCAGCCGGTAGAGCCGCAGCGCCAGCGCCGCCAATGTCGCGCCAGCCAGCAGCCACACCTGGCTGGGGATACGGCCGGCGGGCCAGGCCAGCGCCGCGCCCGCCGGCGTCGGCATGTGCCGCAGCGCGGCCGACGCCAGCGCCGCGCCCGCCAGCAGCGCCGGCAGCCCTAGCGCGGGCGGCGCGCCAAGCCACA
>NZ_JAXLWP010000022.1:0-137702 GCF_046328425.1 Kouleothrix sp. | reverse complement strand
TACTCGCGCGTCGATATCTATACTCTCTCGCGCTGGATGGGCCATAGCTCGATCAGCGTCACTGCCGACCGCTATGGGCATCTCTACGAGGGCCAGTCGGATTACGTCATCGCACTGGATGACGCAATCGAACAGGGAGTATAATCAATGCGGATACAAGAATTACATCCCGGATTGCATCCTGAGGCCAGGGCAGGCATGGAGGAGGTACAGCAGGAGTGCGCAATTGCGGATTGGGACGTGGCGCGGGCGGCGGGGCTCGAACCCACAACCTACGGTTTAGAAGACCGTTGCTCTATCCATTGAGCTACGCCCGCGTATGCGAATTCCCCTGGCTGTGGTCGTTCTGTACTATAGCATATGCTCGCCGGGCCGACAAGCCCACACCTCTGGCGCCTGGGCATCCAGCGCGCCTGAAAACATTGCAATTCGCCCTTGACATCTCTGGGCGGGCGTGGTATCATTCCTTTTCGCAGTTTTCGTAATACACATCACACATCGATGTGTAGAGAGAGGAGCCTGCGTACATCGCCAAGTACGTCGCAGCGTCACGCACGCGCCGCCCGGCGCAACTTTCAACGCGATCTTTATCGGATGTCACGAACGCCAGTCCAGAGGTTCTGCCCATTGACGGACAGCACTGAGGAAGAGACGGTTCGTGCTTTTGGCATGTTACGAGGAAGTTTTGAGTTTTAAGTTCTGAGTGTTGGGTGATTGTTCTCGCGCTTGAGCTGCTCATAGCTCACAACTCATAACTCATAACTCAGTAAGAGTGAGGTGCCCATGCCCCCCTTGGTCGAGCCTGTGGTTCTTCAGCCGCTGATCATGCCCAACGATCCTGGCGTCGATGGGCTGCATCGCTCCAATCTGGAGCGGCGCTCGTTTGCGCGCATTCAGGACGCGATCGCGGTGCCGACGCTGATCGAGACGCAGATTAATAGCTTTGAGTGGTTTCGGCGCGAGGGTCTGCGCGAGCTGTTTGACGAGATCTCGCCAATCACCGACTTCACCGGCAAAAATATGGAGCTGCGCTTCCTCGACTACGCGTTCGGGGAGCCGCGCTACGACGAATATGAGTGCCGCGAGCGCGACATGACCTACGCCGCGCCGCTGCGCGTGAATGTGCAGCTGCATATCCTGGCTACCGGCGAGCTTAAGGAGAGCGAGATCTTTCTGGGCGATTTCCCGCTGATGACCGAGAATGGCACCTTCGTGATCAACGGCGCCGAGCGCGTGGTCGTCTCGCAGCTTATTCGCTCGCCGGGTGTGTACTTTAAAGAAGAGAAAGACCCGACCAGCGGCCGCGGCCTGCACTCGGCTAAGCTCATCCCCAACCGCGGTGCCTGGCTCGAGTTCGAGACGAATAAGCGCGACGTTATTTCCGTTAAGGTCGATCGCAAGCGCAAGATCCCGGTCACAATTCTGCTGCGCGCTGTGCTGGCGTGGGACGCCCAGCCCAACGGCGAGGGCCAGTGGGCGCCCGACAGCGAGCTCGACCAGCGCGGGCGCGACGAGGATATCATCGCGCTGTTCCAGCACATCGATCAAAGCGACCATCAGTATGTGAAGGTTACGCTCGATAAAGACCCGGCGCGCCACGCCAAAGAGGCGCTGATGGAGCTGTATAAGCGCCTGCGCCCCGGCGACCCGCCCACGCTCGAGAATGCGCGCGGCCTGCTTGAGTCGTTGCTATTCAGCCCGCGCCGCTACGACCTGGCGAAGGTCGGCCGGTATAAGCTGAACAAGAACCTGTGGGAGAAAGACCCGCGGCCCGAGGCGCGCGCCGCCGCGCCCGATCAGAAGGTGCGCGTGCTGCGCCCCGACGATATCTTCAAGATCGTCGAGCGGCTGATCGAGCTCAATAACGGCAAGGGCAATGCCGATGATATCGACCACCTCGGCAACCGCCGCGTGCGCACCGTCGGCGAGCTGATCCAGCAGCAGTTCCGCGTCGGCCTGCTGCGCATGGAGCGCGTGGTGAAGGAGCGCATGTCGCTGCAAGACCCCGACAGCGCCACGCCCAACGCGCTCGTGAATATCCGGCCGGTGGTCGCCGCGATGCGCGAGTTCTTCGGCGGCTCGCAGCTGTCGCAGTTCATGGATCAGACGAACCCGCTGGCAGAGCTGACGAACAAGCGGCGCCTGTCGGCGCTGGGGCCGGGCGGCCTCAGCCGCGACCGCGCCGGCTTCGAGGTGCGCGACGTGCACCACTCGCACTATGGCCGGATCTGCCCGGTGGAAACGCCCGAAGGCCCGAACATCGGCCTGATCGGCACCATGAGCACCTTCTCGCGCGTGAACGAGATGGGCTTCCTCGAGACACCATACCGCAAGGTGTATCGCGAGGTGCTGAACTCGGCCGAGTGGGAGCGCCAGGGCCTGCTGCTGCGCGATGTGCGCGACCTGCGCACCGGCGACCTGATCGCCGCGCGCGGCAGCCGCGTCGATAAAGATATCGCCCGGCGCATGACGGTCAACCTACTGCGCGGCCAGATCCTGCGCGAGGATATCGTCGACCCGGCCAGTGGCGATGTGATCGCCGAGGCCGGCCATGAGATCAATCGCGCCCTGGCCGAGCGGATCGCCGCGACGCCGCTCAAGTCGATCAAGATCCGCCCGATCGTCTCCCAGGAGGTCGATTATCTCTCGGCCGACGAGGAAGAGAAGTACGTGGTCGCGCAGGCTAACGCGCCGCTCGACCAGTTCAACCGCTTCCTTGAGGGCTCGATCGCCTGCCGCTTCCAGGGCGACTTTGAGACCGAGCCGATCGACCGCGTCGACTATATGGATGTGTCGCCCAAGCAGGTTGTGAGCGTCTCGACCGCGCTGATCCCGTTCCTCGAGCACGACGACGCCAACCGCGCGCTGATGGGCTCGAATATGCAGCGCCAGGCTGTGCCGCTGCTGCGCCCCGACGCGCCGATCGTCGGCACTGGCATGGAGTACCTGGCAGCGCGCGATAGCGGCCAGGTGGTGGTGGCGAAAAAGGACGGCATCGTGCTCTCGGCTACCGGCGATAAGATCGTGGTGCTGGAGGACGACGGCGAGCAGCACGAGTATAAGCTGCGCAAGTTCATGCGCTCGAACCAGGATACCTGCATCAACCAGCGGCCTAGCGTGCTGCGCGGCCAGCGGGTGCGCGCCAGCGAGATCATCGCCGACAGCTCCAGCACCGACGCCGGCGAGCTGGCGCTTGGCCAGAATGTGCTGGTGGCGTTCCTGCCCTGGGAGGGTGGCAACTTCGAAGACGCCATCCTGGTGAGCGAGCGCTTGGTGCGCGAGGATATCTTCACCTCGATCCACATCGAGAAGCACGAGGTCGAGGCGCGCGATACCAAGCTTGGCCCCGAGGAGATTACTCGCGATATTCCCAACGTCGGCCAGGATAGCCTGCGCAACCTCGACGACCGCGGGATCATCTATGTCGGCGCCGAGGTGCAGCCGAACGATATTCTGGTGGGCAAGATTACGCCTAAGGGCGAGACCGATCTGACCGCTGAGGAGCGGCTGCTGCGCGCGATCTTCGGCGAAAAAGCCCGCGAGGTGAAGGATAGCTCGTTGCGAGTGCCTAACGGCGTGCGTGGCAAGGTGATCGACGTCAAGGTGTTCTCGCGCGAGGACGATGTCGAGCTGCCGGTGGGCGTGAACCAGACGGTGCGCGTGCTGCTGTGCCAGAAGCGCAAGATTAGCGCCGGCGACAAGATGGCCGGCCGCCACGGCAACAAGGGCGTGGTCAGCCGGGTGCTGCCGATCGAAGATATGCCGTTCCTGCCGGACGGCACGCCTGTCGATATCATTCTCAACCCGATCGGCGTACCCAGCCGTATGAATATCGGCCAGATCCTCGAGACGCACCTGGGCTGGGCGGCGGCCAAGCTTGGCTTCCGCGTGGCTACGCCGGTATTCGATGGCGCGCACGAGGAGCAGATCCACTCGATGCTTGAGCAGTCGGGGCTGCCAAGCGACGGCAAGATCACGCTGTACGACGGGCGCACCGGCATGCGCTTCGACCACCCGGTGACGGTCGGCTATATCTACATGCTGAAGCTTGCCCACCTGGTCGAAGACAAGATCCACGCCCGATCGACTGGCCCCTACAGCCTTGTGACGCAGCAGCCGCTGGGTGGCAAGGCCCAGTTCGGCGGCCAGCGCTTCGGCGAAATGGAGGTGTGGGCGCTCGAGGCCTACGGCGCGGCCTACATCCTCCAGGAGATGCTGACGGTAAAATCCGACGACGTAGTCGGCCGTGTGAAGACCTACGAGGCGATCGTGAAGGGCGAGCCGATCCAGGAGGCTGGCGTGCCCGAGTCGTTCAAGGTGCTGATCAAGGAGCTACAGTCGCTTGGTCTTTCGGTCGAGGTGCTCTCGGCCGACGAAAAGCCAGTGGAGCTGAACGACGACGTCGACAGCGACATGGCGGCGCTGGATGGCATCAACCTGTCGGGCATGGAGCGCGGCGAGTTCTAGATTGTTTGGGAGGGTGTAAGGGAGGGCGGAGCCCTCTCTTACAAACCCACCCCTTTATGATATAAGGGGAGTGAAATGCTCGAGATCAACGACTTCAATGCGATCCGCATCAGCCTGGCCTCGCCCGAGGACATCCTGGGATGGTCGCATGGGGAAGTGACCAAGCCGGAGACAATTAACTACCGCACGCTCAAGCCCGAGCGCGACGGGTTATTTTGTGAACGAATATTTGGGCCACAGAAGGATTGGGAGTGCTATTGCGGCAAGTACAAGCGCGTCCGCTACAAGGGCGTGATCTGCGATAAGTGCGGCGTCGAGGTGACGCGAGCAAAGGTGCGGCGCGACCGCATGGGCCACATCGCGCTGGCGTCGCCGGTGTCGCATATCTGGTTTGTGAAGGGCACGCCCAGCCGGCTGGGCCTGCTGCTCGACATCTCGCCGCGCAACCTCGAGCGGGTGCTGTACTTCGCCTCGTATATCATCACGCACGTCGATGACGAGGCGCGCGCGGGCATGCGCGAGGCGATGCAGGCCGAGTACGCCAGCAAGCGCGAGAAGATCCAGGGCGAGGCCGAGGGCAAGCGGATCGAGCTGTCGTCGCAGCTGACGCAGGACCTGGGCGGCATGGAGACCGCGCAGGTCTCGACGCAGCGGCGGATCGAAGAGGACTACAAGGCCCAGCGCGAGGCGCTGACCACCGAGGCCGAGACGCTGCGCGCCGACCTTGAGGACAAGGCTGGCGAAGCCGCCGAGGAAGATGTCAGCTTCCGCGGCGTGGTGCTGGTAGAGGAGGGCGAGCAGATCACCGAGAAGGTGATCGACCAGCTTGAAGAGCTGCTCGACCAGGAGATCGAGGCCATGGAGGCGCGCCGCCAGCGCGACATGGCCGACGCCGAGCTGCTGACCGATGCCGAGCGCGAGCGCAAGGAGTACGAGGCGACCCAGGAGCGCGAGCGGCTGCAGGAGCGCCTGCAGCGCGAGCTCGACACGCTGGTGCGCGAGGAGAAAGAGAAGCTCGAGCTGATCGACGGCCTGAAGATGCGCCGCATCCTGACCGAGACCGAGTACCGCACGCTGCGCGAGCTGGCGCCAGGCGTATTCAAGGCCGACATGGGCGCGGGCGCGATCCGCGACCTGATTGTGCGCACGGTCGACCTCGAAAAGCTCGGCGAGGAGCTGCAGGTCGAGGTGCAGACGACGCAGGGCCAGCGGCGTAAGAAGGCCACCAAGCGGCTGCGCGTCGTCGAGAACTTCCGCAAGAGCGGCAACAAGCCCGAGTGGATGATCCTGACAATGCTGCCGGTGATCCCGCCGGATCTGCGGCCGATGGTGCAGCTCGACGGCGGGCGCTTCGCGACCTCCGACCTGAACGACCTGTACCGGCGCGTGATCAATCGCAACAATCGCCTCAAGCGCCTGATGGAGCTGAACGCGCCCGAGATCATCGTGCGCAACGAGAAGCGCATGCTGCAGGAGGCTGTCGACGCGCTGATCGACAATGGCCGGCGCGGGCGCGCGGTGAGCGGCAAGGGCAAGCACCGCCTGAAGAGCCTGAGCGATATGCTCAAGGGTAAGCAGGGCCGCTTCCGCCAGAACCTGCTGGGCAAGCGTGTTGACTACTCGGGCCGCTCGGTGATCGTGGTTGGCCCGAACCTGAAACTGCACCAGTGCGGCCTGCCGAAGAAGATGGCGCTTGAGCTGTTCAAGCCCTTCGTGATGCGCCGGCTGGTCGAGAAGGGCTTTGCGCACAACATCAAGAGCGCCAAGCGCATCGTCGAGCGGGTGCGGCCCGAGGTGTGGGACGTGCTTGAGGAAGTGATCCAGGACTACCTGGTGCTGCTGAACCGCGCGCCGTCGCTGCACCGCCTGTCGATCCAGGCGTTCGAGGCCAAGCTGATCGAGGGCTCGGCCATCCAGCTGCACCCGCTGGTGTGCGCCGCGTTCAACGCCGACTTCGACGGCGACCAGATGGCCGTGCACGTGCCGCTCTCGCGCAAGGCGCAAGAGGAAGCGCGCATGCGCATGATCTCGAAGTACAACCTGCTCTCGCCGGCGCACGGCAACCCGATCATCACGCCGTCGCAGGACATCGTGCTGGGCTGCTTCTACCTTTCGATGGTGAAGGACGGCGCGAAGGGCTCGGGTAAGAAGTTCGCCTCGATCGAAGAGGCGATGCTGGCCTACGACAAGGGCGTGGTCGACATCCAGGCGCCGATCTGGGTGCGTATGCGCGGCAAGGTGCAGGGCACGAACGATCGCCAGGTGCGCGAGCTGGCGCCCGACACCGATGGCAAGCCACGCATGCTGATCGAGACCTCGATTGGCCGGATTATCTTCAACGGCGAGCTGCTCGAGCCGATGCAGTATCGCAACCGCCAGGTGCCGAAGAAGGGCCTGCAAGAGATCATCGCCGACTGCTACCAGTACTACACCAACCTGGCGAACCTCTCGGAGGACGACCTGAACAGCGTGCGCGCGATGTACCCGAACGTCAGCTCGCGCGACGAGCTGGCGCGCATCTATGGCTCGGAGCGCACCGCCGAGCAGGCCGACAAGATCAAGTCGCTGGGCTTTAAGTACGCGACGCGCGGCGGCATGACCGTTGGCGTCGAAGATATCCAGGTGCCTCTGGCCAAGCGGCAGATCCTGACGGACTCCGACGCGCAGGTGACCGACGTCGAGAAGCAGTACCGGCGCGGCCTGATCACCGAGGAAGAGCGCTACCAGGAGATCGTCAAGATCTGGCAGGACGCCACCAAGTCGACATCCGAGGCGGTGAAGAACAACCTGAACCCGTACGGCCCGGTGGCGATGATGGTGAACTCGGCGGCGCGCGGTAATATCAACCAGCTGAGCCAGATGGCCGGTATGCGCGGGCTTATGTCCGACCCGACGGGGCGGATCATCGAGCTGCCGATTAAGTCGAACTTCCGCGAGGGCCTGACGGTGCTCGAGTACTTCGTGTCGACCCACGGCGGGCGCAAGGGTCTGGCCGACACCGCGCTGCGCACGGCCGACGCCGGCTACCTGACGCGCCGCCTGGTCGACGTGGCGCAGGACGCGATTATTACCACCGACGACTGCGGCACCGAAGAGGGGCTGTGGCTGCACCGCGCCGACGACAAGGAGATGCTTGAGGAGCTGGAGGATCGGGTGGTGGGCCGCATCCTGGCGATGCCGGTGGCGCACCCGAAGACCGGCGAGGTGCTGGCCGATCGCAACGACGAGGTCGACGAGCGGCTCGCGCAGCTGTTCAAGGAGGCCGGAGTCAACGACGTGTTTGTGCGCTCTGGGCTGGCCTGCCAGGCCGAGCACGGCATCTGCCGGATGTGCTACGGCCGCAACCTGGCTACCGGCAAGCTGGTCGAGATCGGCGAGGCGGTGGGTATCATCGCCGCGCAGTCGATTGGCGAGCCGGGTACGCAGCTGACGCTGCGCACCTTCCACACCGGCGGCGTGGCCTCGGCCGACGATATCACGCAGGGTCTGCCGCGCGTGCAGGAGATCTTCGAGGCGCGCTCGCCCAAGGGCAAGTCGATCCTCTCGGAGATCGACGGCGTGGTCGAGATCATCCGCGACGACGATATGCGCAAGATCCGGGTGGTGTCGAGCGATGTGTACACCGACGAGCAAGATCTGCCCGAGCACTTCGTTCCGCTGCTGGCCGACGGCGCCGAGGTGAATGAGGGCCAGCCGCTGGCCGAGAGCAACCGCGCCGACCTTGGCGGCGACGCGATTGTGTCGCGGCTGACTGGCCGGGTGCACTATGGCGACGGCAAGGTGGTGGTGGTGCAGGAAGATCGCGAGGAGCGCGAGGTGGTGGTGCCGCACAGCGCGCGCCTCACCGTGGGGATCGAGAACGGCTCGCGCGTGACGGCTGGGCAGCAGCTTACCGAGGGCTCGGCCGACCCGCAGGAGCTGCTGGAGCTGCAGGGCAAAGAGGCGGTGCAGCGCTACCTGGTGAACGAGGCACAGAAGGTGTATCGCTCGCAAGGTGTGGATATCAACGACAAGCATATCGAGATCATCGTGCGCCAGATGCTGCGGCGCGTGCGGATCGAGGAGCCGGGCGACAGCGGGCTGCTGCCGGGCGAGCTGATCGACGCGGCCGAGTTTGGCCGGCTGAACGCCGAGGTGGTGAGCCAGGGCGGCGAGCCAGCCACGGCGGCCACAGTGCTGCTGGGCATCACCAAGGCCTCGCTGACGACCGAGAGCTTTTTGTCGGCGGCGTCGTTCCAGGAAACCACGCGCGTGCTCACCGAGGCGGCGATCACTGGCAAGGTCGATTACCTGCGCGGCCTGAAGGAGAATGTCGTGATCGGCAAGCTCATCCCGGCAGGCACCGGGATCGAGAAGCGCCGCGCGCTGGCCGAGGATCTGATGGGCGAGCTGGCTGCGGGGCCGCGCAAGCTCGAAGGCGACGACGACGGCCGGCAGCTTCCGGCCGACGTGCGGCGCGCGTCGGAGATGCTGGGGCAGGGCGATGGCGCCAAGCAGACCAGCTCGGCCGACGACGAAGAGATCCGCCGGCGCCTGCGCGCGCTGCTCGAGGGCACCGACGATGATGCCCCTGCCGATGGCGGCGACGGCGACGACCTGGCCGAGTTCATGGACGCGCTTGATCAGATGAGCGAGCTTGACGACGCGGACGACAAGGAAGAGTAGTACCACGTACAGCTGAAGGCGTAGCCGGTGGTGGGGTTCGGGGGTGGCGCGGTCGCCCCTGAACCCCGCCGCTGTTATTTCCAATAAAGTCTATTGCCTGTCGCCTGCCAGCTTTGCGGCAAAAGGGTCGGATTCGCTAGCGCAACCCACCCTTTTTCTGTGCCCGATTGGGCGGGTATGGCACTTGCTATACAGCCGATCGAGGTGTGGGCGCAGGCATACGGAGGGGCTATGTTCTGGTTGTTCGAGCGCGCGGCGCCGGCTGTCGGGCCGCGCGTATCGCCGGGATGGCGTGGGGCGATTCCCGTGGCGCAGGGGTTGGGGTTGGCGCTCGGGCTGGGGCTTTGCTACTTCAGCGATAGCGCGCCGCTCAAAGTGCTTGGGGTGGCGCTGTTTGGCATACTGGCGCTGCAGCGAGCGGATCTGGCGCTGCTGTTTGTGCCGCTGACGGCGCCCTGGTTTCTGCTGCAGCTGCGGCTGCCTGGCCTGCTGCCGCACGCGGTTCCGCCGCACGAGCTGGCGCTGGCGCTCACGGGTGCGGCGGCGCCGATTGCGCTGCTGGCGCGCCCAGGCGAACTGCGCCGCGCGCTCGCGCGTTTACGCCAACCGCCGCGCGTGGAGCAGTGGCTGCGCCGCTACGCGCCCGAGCTGCTGCTGCTGCTGGCCGGCATCGCCGGCATTCTCTTCACTGCGCCGCAGGCGGTTGCCCGGCAGGATGCGCTGCGCGCGTTTCGGTGGTTTATCGCCGAGCCGCTGGCGTTTGTGGCGCTGACGCACTGGCTGGGCCAGGCATCGCCTGCGCGCGACGGCAGCGCGCCGATCGTGCACAAGCTTGCGGCCGCGTTTGTGTCGGGCGGCTGCGCGGTGGCGCTATGGGCGCTGGCGCAGTTCGCCGGCATGCTGATCGCGCCAGGCGCCTTTCAGCAGAACCTGGGGCTTGATTTTAGCGCCGACGTGCTTGGCCGTCTGCCGCGCGTGGCCTCGATCTACCCAAACCCGAACAACCTAGGCCTGTATATGGGGCGGGTGTGGCCGCTGGCGGCGATGCTGGGGATGGCAGCGTATCGCAGGCGGCGCGGGCTGGGGCTGGTGTACGGCCTGGGCGCGCTGCTCTGCCTTGGCGGCATGCTGGTGTCGTTCTCGCGCGGGGCATGGCTGGGGGCGGGCGCCGCGCTGGTGGTGCTGCTGCTGCCCGAGCTGAAGCGGCGCTTCCGCGCCTGGCTGCTTCCGGTGCTGCTGATCGGCGCGGGCGTGCTGGCCGGTGTGGCCGCGCTGATGCTGGGGCTACGCGGCGGTTTTGCAGGCGGCAGCGTGAATGTGCGGCTGCTGCTGTGGCGCGAGGCGCTGGCGCTGATCGAGCGGCACCCGTTTGGCCTGGGGCTCGACCAGTTCTACTACTACCACAACCCGGTGTTTGGCAATAGCCTGATCGACCCGGCGCTGGCGACTACGAACGACCGCAACGCGCACCAGCCGCACACCTTGCTGCTCGAGCTGTGGCTGAACCTCGGGCCGCTGGGCGTATGCGCGCTTGCGCTGCTGCTGGCGCGGGCGATTTTCGGCGCGAGAGGCGCGCTGCGCGGCCTGGCGCTGGCCGCTGGCCCAGGCGCTGCCGCGGGGCAAAAACCATGGGTGCTCGAGGCGAGGCTGCGCGTGCTTGGCGCGCTGGCGGCGCTGACGGGCGCGCTGGTGCACGGCCTGGTCGACACATTCTACTTCTGGCCCGATCTGGCGATCTCGCTCTGGCTGCTGATCATGCTGGTGCGCTACGATACGGCGCTGGCGACGCCGCCGGCCGCTGCACGGCCGGCGCTGGATGTGGCGCGGGTGTGGCGGCCGATGGCGTGGGCGGGCGGGGCGCTTCCGCTGCGCGTAGGCCGGCGCGGCGCCTACCCGGTTGAAGTGGCCGCGCGCTCCAGCGCGGCGAGGAACGGCGCGCGCATTCCAGAGCTGCCGGTGTGCGCGGGCAACGTCGTGCCTAGCGCTCGGCGTGGCCGGCGGGCGCGCAAGCGTTTGGGCGAGGTGGTGTGATACCAAATTCGCTTGATGACGTACACTTTGGTGGGGTTTGGGGGCGAAGCCGCCCCCAGATTTCTTATTAGTGTTGCCGGCGTGGCGAAGCCACGCCGTGCAACACAAGCTATACGTGATCAAGCGAACAGCGTATGACTAGCTGTTTTCGCCGCTAATAAGCCCACGCTGGCGCAATGTGGCGGCGATCTGGGCGCGGCCGAGGCCGTGGCGGCGGGCTAGCTCGGCGGCGTAGCCAGCGGGCTGCGGCCGGCCGGGCGCGATATGATAATTTGGCGCGGGCGTTTCGCTGCCTGCGGGCGGTGCGCCGACGCCAGCTACAAGGCTTGCCACGCCTGGCGCGGCCGCCTCGCCGTCGAGCGCATCGTCGACCAGCTCGTACAGATGAGTGACGAAGATTGCGCGGGCGCCCAGCAGCAGCAGACCGGCCAGAATATCGCGGCAGAGTGCCCGTGCCGCGCCGTGGTCGGTGCTGGCGAGCGGCTCGTTCAGCAGCACCAGGCTTTGCGGGCCAGCCTGCTGAAAGATACGTGCCAGGCGGTCGAGCTCTTCGGCCAGGCGCCCGCCGCTAATGTCGGCGCGCTCGGGCGCGGCGAAGTGGGTGTAGCAGGCGTCGATCGGGCTGATGCGCGCGCTGCGACCCGGCACCAGCAGCCCGGCCTGGGCCAGCACGTGCGCCTGGCCCACCGCGCGAACGTAGGTGGTTTTGCCGCCGCTGTTCGGCCCGGTGAGAAGGAAGACGCTGGCATGCTCGCCGAACCAGGCGCGGTTCGGCACGACCTTCTGGCGCATAGCGGTGTCGCCTTCGGCCAGACGCAGCCGCAGCGCAAGGTCGAGGCTATATAGCTCGTCGATCGTGCAGGCGCGCTCGGCGGCTGGCGCGATCATCGGCCGGCAGAGCGGTAGCCCGGCAGCGCTCAGCTCGCTGGCAAGCCGGGCGGCGCCGAGGTAGAACGCAAGCTCGGGCGCGAGCGCGGCCAGGCCAGCGCCGTTGATGCGCGCGTAGTTGCCAAGCGCGTCGGCGATCGGCGCGGCCACGCGCTCGAGCAGGCGCGACAGATCGCGAAATAGCTCGTGCTCAGGCGCGCGCTGGCGGCCCTCTTCGGCCTTATAGAGCGCGGTGATGCCGCGAATAGCGTCGGCGGCGGCACGCTCGCCAAACAGACGCTCGATCAGCGTAGCTTTGCCGCCGAAGCGCTGCGCGTTGATCGACACCACCGTAGCCGACTCGGGGCGCAGCTGGCCGTCGAGATTGATGCCGAGCGTGACGCTGCCGGCCTGATCGAGCTGGGCGCGCAGGTTCGGCAGCTCGGCGGCGAGGCGCCGGTACTCGGGCGTGGCGCGGGCGGTTTCCAGGTAATCGCGGAGCGCCAGCAGGCCGGCCGAAGCGAGCTTCGCGCTCTCGGCGGCGAGCGCCAGGGCCAGGCCGTCGACGCAGGTGAGGTAGGCGTCGAGCTCGGCCAGCCGCGCGCCGACCTGCACCAGCGGGATGGGGTCGCTCCAGTGGCTGGGGCGGCCGGCGTTTGCCAGCTCGGCCAGCTGCGGCAGCAGCGCAGCGCAGCGCGCCGCGAGATCGGGGTTGGCAAGCAGATCGGCCAGCACGTCCTGGCGGAAGCGGATCGTCGCCGGGTCGGTGTTCAGCTCGGCCAGCACCGCAGCGACAAAGCGGCTGTGGCGGCCGTCGTAGTCGAGCGCACGAGCAATCGAGGCCAGGCCAAGGTCGGCCTCGCTGGGCGCCGGATGGCCAGATGGGGCGCGGGCGCCGCCCGGCGGGTAGAGCAGGCTGGGCGCGGTTGGCTCGCTCATGGCGCGGCGTCGAGCTGCAGGAACTGGTCGTCGCACCAGCCCTGGCGGCCGTTCATGTCGACTTGCCACCAGGTGTGGCCTTCGGCCTCGACTGGCCCGCCGATCAGCGTGATGCGCGTGCCGTTGGCCACGGCCAGCAGCACCGCTGCCTGAATGGAGTGGTCGGCGCGGATGTTCAGGCCATCCTCGGCGCGCACGGTGGCGGCGCGCGGCGCGGCGGTGGCGGTTGGCGCGGCGGTTGGCGCAGGCGTGGAGCCGGCCGGGCTGGCGGCGGGTGTGGCGGCGGGCGCAGGCGCGCGCGACGCCGTGGTGTTGCGGGCGATTGCCGCGATCGCGATAATCACCAGCAGCGTGGTTGCCGCCAGGATGGCCATCCAATTGAGCCGCGAGCGCGCGGGCTTGGCTGCGGCCTGGCGCGGCCGCACGGCGCGCGGGATCTCGGGTGCCGCTGGGCCGGCGCGCCGCGCCGCGCCGGCGGGGCTGGCTGGCCGCGCGGGCCGCGCCGGAGCGGGTGTGGGCGTGGCAGCTGGCGCGGGCGGCGTATAGCCGCACAGCCGCTGCACTAGCTCGGCGTAGCGTTCGAGATCGGCGCGCGAGCCGGTGTAGCGCCCGCCGTGGGCCACGCGCGTGCGTACGCTGTTGGTGCGCCAGATCACGTCGCGATCGGCCTGGCTCAGGTCGCGGTACAGCATCATCGCGTCGAGCAGGTCTTTCCACTGGACTTTCTTTGGGTCGACATAATCGGCGCGCTGGCCTTCGGGCACGTGCGTGTCGGCGGCGAGCTGCGCGCGAAACGCGTCTTCGAGGGCACCATGGATGCTTTGCAGCGCGCCGCCCAGCAGGTCGGGGTCGTGGCCGGCTTTGGCCAGGCGCTCAAGCCCCAGCTCGAGCTTCGCGTTCACGCTGTTCTCCATCGGTGGCTCCTCGGGGGCTAGCGGCGGCTGCCATACCCTAGCACGAAACCGGCATTCTGGCAACCTGGCGGCGGCGCGATCGGCCATGGAATGCTAATAGGAGCTACGCACGTACGCTCTTTGGCTTCCTCAGTCGGCGAGTTTGAGCCTGCGGCAGCATGGTCTTTCTCCATCTTCTGCATACGATTTTTTCACGCTCCGCGCGGAAAAATCGCATACAATTCTGCCGAAGGCTGAGCACGCCAACTGCGTCAGTCATGTTTGTTTCTGCGATGCACTGCGCGGCCTCGCTCGGCATCGCAGAAACAAAAGGAACGTGATCAAACGGAGTGGCTATAATTGCGCCATACGCGCCGGCGGCGGGCAAACGGGGCCTGTGCGCGGCGCGCAGGAGTAAGCGATATATGGCCGAGCGAGTGCAGGCGGTGTACGCGCGGCTGCGCGATGTGTATGGCTTTCTGGTGCGGCCGCCCGGCGACGACCCGGTGGGCGAGCTGGTGGCCACGATCCTCTCGCAGAGCACGACCGATCTGAACAGCGGCCGGGCTTACGAGCGGCTGCGGGCACTATACCCACATTGGGAAGAGCTGCTGGATGCGTCAGAGGACGAGATCTACGAGGCGATCAAGCCGGCCGGGCTAGGCCGCATGAAGGCGCCGCGGATCAAGCGGACGCTCCGCGAGATCGTGCGGCGGCGGGGCGAGCTGCGGCTCGACTTCCTGGCCGGCCTGCCGCTGCCCGAGGCCAAGCGCTGGCTGACCGCGCTCGACGGGATTGGGCCGAAGACGGCGGCATGCGTGCTGCTGTTCGCGCTTGGCCGGCCGGCGCTGCCAGTCGACACGCACGTGCACCGTGTAGCCGGGCGGCTAGGGCTGATCGGCCCGCGCGTGAGCGCCGAGCTGGCGCATGAACAGCTTGAGGCCGCGCTGGCGCCCGAGCAGATCTACACCTTTCACATCGCCATGATCAGGCACGGCCGGCAGGTGTGCCACGCCCAGCGCCCGGCCTGCGCGGCGTGCCCGCTGCGCGACCTGTGCGACTTCTACCGGTTCGCTTCCATCCAGGGCACGGCGTAGTCGATCAGCGCGCGCTGGGGCATAAGCAGGGCCGTGGCGGCGCCGACGCTGCCCTGGCGCACCAGGCCGGTGTCGCGGGCGAAGTCGCCGCCGATCGCCGGGAAGTCGTCGGAGTCGAACACGATATCGTCGTAGGCGGCCCACTGGCGCCGGCCATCCAGCATCACCGGGGCGTGGCGGGTCTCGGGGCCTTTGCCGAAGAAGTTCGCGCGGTATTCGGCCAGGTGCAGCGAGGTGTTGTTGCCGTGCCCGACGCCGAGCAGCAGCACGTGGCCGCCCAGATCGTAGATCCGCGCGAGCGGCGAGGTTTCGCCCAGGCCGTTGCTGAGCGCGTGGCCGCCGGTGATCGGCGCGGCATGGCGGCCCCAGGCGGCGAACGAGTCGCTCGGGTGGGCGCTGCGCAGCACCCCCGCGCCCTTGCGGAAGGTCTCGGCGATCGCGCCCATCTGGCGCGTCGGCGTCAGGTCGGGGTCGTAGGCCGGCATGGCCGCGCGGATCGGCTCCCACCAGGCTTCGGGCACGGGCGGGTTCTGCCACACACCGGGATTCGAGAGGTCGGAGCTGTGCGTCGGCATCACCAGCGTGCCCTCGGCGCCGAGCAGGTTTTGGAGCGCCAGGATCACCGCAACCGGCCCGCCGCAGACCCAGCCGAGCCGGCTGAGCGACGAGTGCACCAGCAGGGTCATGCCCGGCTGCACGCCCAGCGCCCGAAGGTCGGCGATCAGCGACGCCGTGGTGACGGGGCCGCTCTGATGCGCCTGAATGACATCGGCTTCGCTCATACCGCTTTTTCTTTCACGGGGCGCGGCGGCTAGCGGGCCGGAGCGCGCTCATGGCCGAACGCGCCGACCTGCTCGATGTACTCGAGGCTCTGGTGGCGGAAGTAGGCGTTGTACAGCTCGGCGTAGTGGCCGCCGCGCGCCAGCAGCTCGTCGTGGCTGCCCTGCTCGATGATCCGCCCGGCCTGCATCACGATGATCCGATCGGCGGCGCGCACGGTCGAGAGCCGGTGGGCGATGATTATGCTGGTGCGCTGGCGCATGATCATGTCGAGGCCCTCCTGGATCTGCGCCTCGGTGAACGGGTCGATGCTGGCGGTAGCCTCGTCGAGGATGAAGATCGACGGATCCTGCAGCAGCACGCGCGCGAGCGCCACCAGCTGGCGCTGGCCGAGCGAGAGCCGCGCGCCGCGCTCGCCCACATCGGTTTCGAGGCCGCGCGGCAGGTCGTCGATCCACTCGCCGCCGCCGAGCTTGTGGGCGGCCTGGGCCACGTCGGCGTCGCTGGCGTTGGGGCGGCCGTAGCGGATATTCTCGGCGACGCTGCCCGAGAACAGAAACGGCACCTGCGGCACCAGCCCAAGCTGGCCTCGGTACTGGGCCAGGCTGAGCGTGCGGATGTCGCGGCCGTCGATCAGGATGCGCCCGCCCTGAAACTCGTAGAAGCGCGTGATCAGCCGCGCCAGGCTCGATTTCCCCGCGCCCGTATGCCCGACAATCGCCAGTGTTTCGCCCGGGCGAATGTGCAGGTCGAAGCCTCTGAGGACGAAGGATGAATGATGATCGTCGATGTCGGTCGCGTGTGCGATCGTGCCTTCGCCGGCTTGGTCGTTCTGCTTTGATGGGTCGCCGTAGCTGAACGAAACGTGCTCGAAGGCGATCTCGCCGCGCAGCCGCGGCAGCGCGACCGCGTCGGTCTGCACGACCCTCGGCTCGGCGTCGATCAGCGCGAACACGCGCTCGCTGGCCGAGAGGCCCTGCTGGAACTGGCTCCAGAACGAGGCGATGCTGGTGAGCGGGTACAGAAAAATATTCAGCGTCTGCACGAACAGGTACCACTCGCCGCTGGTGAGCGTGCCGCCGAGCACGCGCCGGCCGCCGTAGTACACCACCAGCGTCGTGACCACGCCGCTGATAATATCGAGCGTTGGGAAGATCGTGTTGAGCACCAGGCCGCGCAGCAGCCGCACGCGGTAGGCCAGCGCGTTGGTCTTGCGGAAATCGTCGTAGATCGCCGCCTCCTGGCGGAAGCTCTTGGCCACCGCAATACCGCTCACCGTCTCTTGGATGGCGGCGTTGACTTCGGCGGTGGCGCGCTGGCCGCGCTGGGTGCTCCAGCGCGCGATCCGGCGAAAGCTGAGCGCGGCGGCGAACACCACCGGTGTGACGGCCAGCACCAGCAGGGCCAGGCTCACGTTGATCGTGAACAGCACGATCGTGATGATCAGCACCAGCAGGAACTGGCTGATCAGGTCGATCGTCAGCGTGACCACGTTCGAGAAATCCTGGGTGTCGGATGTCACGCGGCTGACGATCTTGCCCGAAGAGAACCGGTCGTAGAACGACATGTCGCGCTCGATCACCGCCGCGAATGCGTCTTCGCGCAGCTTCAGCACCACGTTGCCCACCACGCGCGCGGCCAGCGTCTGGCGGATGAAGTTGAAGAACCAGCCGAGCGAGCCGAGCACCAGCACGGCGCCGCCGAGCGCGAGCGCCAGCTGGGTGGCGGGGTTGCCGGCCAGCGCGTCGATGCCGCGCGAGATGATCACCGGGATGATCGTTTCGGCCAGGGTGCCGAGCGCGACCATACCGGCGACGATCGCCATGGTGCGGGTGTGCGGGCGGAAGTACGTGCCGATGCGGCGCACCAGCGCGCTGTCGCGGTAGTTGCGGTCGTAGTCTTCGGCCTCGAGGCCGTCGAGCACAAATCCCATAGAGCGTATCCCTTATGCGTTTGCCGGCGGCCTCGGCAGAGCGGCGTGGGTCAGGCGCTTTCGAGCAGGTGCTCGCGCAGGAGCGCTACCTGCTCGGCGCTGACGCCGAGCGTGGCGATGTACTGGCTCAGGCCGCCGTAGTGCGCGCCGATATGCGCCAGCACGTGCAGCATGGTTTCGCGCGGCGACTGCACCATGCGGTCGTAGCGCGCGTGGTTTTCGGCGGCGACCGACGGCCGCTCGAGCGCGAACAGCGGCGCGAGGCGGGCGTGGCTCAGCGCGTAGTCGTCGGCGATGGTTGCAGGCTCGACCCCCAGCGCGCCGAGCGTCAGCGCGATCACCAGGCCGGTGCGGTCCTTGCCGACGGCGCAGTGCACCAGCAGGGGCGCGGTGGCGGCGCCGGCGATCGTCGCCAGGATCGCGCGCAGCTGGGGCTGGCAGCCGTCGACGTAGCGGGTGTAGAGCTCTTCGAGCGTATCGGCCGGCGCGTCGATCGTTGGCGCGGCCTCGTCGTCGAATAGTGGCAGGTTGCGATAGATCATCCCGCTGGCGGCGGCGAACACATTTGGCCTCTGGCTGGCCTCGGAGGGCCGGCGCAGGTCGATGATCGTGCGCAGGCCGTGGCCGCGCAGCGCCTGCTGGCCGGCGGGCGTCAGCGCGTGAAGGCTATCGGAGCGCAGCAGCCGGCGCCAGCGCACGCGCTGGCCATCGGCGGTGATGTAGCCGCCCACATCGCGGATGTTGTAGCTGCCTTCCAGGGCAAGGTGGCGTTCGAGGGCGTTCTGGTCGGTCATTCTCTATGCTCCATCGTGATCGGCCGGCTGAGGTGCGGCGGGCTTGGCGCGCTCGTAGTGCGCGAAGATTCGGCGGTAGGCCTCGCTGGAGGCAATCAGCTCGTCGTGGGTGCCCTGGGCCACCAGCCGGCCACGCCGCAGCACCAGGATGCGGTCGGCCCAGCGGATCTGCGAGATCCGGTGGGTGATCAGCAGGGTGGTGCGGCCTTGCTGGATGCGGCGCATGGCCTGCTGGATCAGGTCTTCGGTGGCGCTGTCGATCGCGCTGGTCGAGTCGTCGAGGATCAGGATGCGCGGGTTGGTGAGGAACGCGCGCGCGATCGCGATGCGCTGGCGCTGGCCGCCCGAGAGCGTCACGCCGCGCTCGCCAATCACCGTATCGTAGCCCTCGGGCATCTGCATAATGAAGTCGTGCGCCTGGGCCTCGCGCGCGGCCTGCTCGATCTGCTCGCGGGTAGCGCTGCCTGCCGCGCCAAAGCCGATGTTTTCGGCGATCGAGCGCGAGAACAGGAAGATATCCTGCTCGATCGTCGAGATCTGCGAGCGCAGCGACTGCAGGCTCCACGCGCGCACGTCGACGCCGTCGATCAGCACCTGCCCGCCCGACGCGTCGTAGGTGCGATTCACCAGCTTGGTGAGCGTCGTTTTGCCGCTGCCGGTCTGCCCGACGATCGCGATCGTTTCGCCGGGGCTGGCGGTGAAGCTGATATTGTTAAGAACCGAGGACGAAGGACGAAGGGTCAAAGCGGGTGTTTCCATGTTCGATGCAGCGTCGCTCATTGAAGCGCTTTCGTCTTTCGTCTTTGGTCTTCGGTCTTCCTCGTGAGCAGTAAGCACGGAGGACGAAGGACGAAGGGTCAAAGCGGGTGTTTCCATGTTCGATGCAGCGTCGTCGACAGAAGCTGTTTGGTCTTTCGTATTTGGTCTTTCGTCGCTATAGCCAAAGCTCACGCTCTTGAACTCAATCGCGCCCCTAATCGGCTGGGCGCTGCCGCCGGCATTCTCGTCGAGCTCGGCCTCCTCTTTGATCAGCGCCAGGATGCGCTCGGCGCCGGCGATGCCCAGCTGCACCAGCGAGAAGCTGAACAGCGAGATGAACGTCGGGAAGCGCAGGATGGACAGCAGGCCCATGAACGCCACCACCTGGCCGATCGTGATCGTGCCGCTCATGAACAGCAGCAGCGCGTGGCCAAAGCTCAGGCCGTAGGCGATGCCGAACAGCAGCAGCGGCAGGTAGCGCGCCTTGATGCGGCCCTCTTGCACGAACAGGTCGCGGTAGCCGCCGGCGCTGAGCGTGAAGCGGCGGCGCTCCTCAGGCTCCTGGGCGTAGCCCTTCACCACCTCGATGCCCGCGATCGCCTCGGCCAGGCGCGCGTTCATGGCGCCAAACTGGCCGCGCAGCGCGCCCGACACCGGGCTGAGGGCGCGGCTATAGCCGCGGATGGCCAGAACGAGCCCCACCAGAAACACCAGCGGCACCGCCAGCAGCTCGGCGCGCACGGTGGCGATACCGATCAGCGGGATGATCACGAAGAACACCGACTCCCCGATCAGCGCGGCGCCGGGGCTGATCATCAGGTTGAGCTGCTGCACGTCGTTGGTGGCGCGCGCCATGATATCGCCGACCTGCTGGCGGTTGTGGAATGTCTGGCTTTTGCCCAGCAGGCTGATGTACAGCTCCTCGCGCGAGTCGCGCTCGAGCCGCTGCGCCAGCGTCTCGACCATCGAGACGCGCCCGAGGTCGAGCAGGCCGTAGCCGCCGCGCACCGCCAGCACCGCCAGGGCGATCCACAGCAGGTCGCTCAGCTGCGAGCCGGGGCGGGCGGCAATGTCGAACGCGCGGCCGATCAGGATCGAGCCGATATTGTAGAGCGAGACGTTGAAGATATTGCCGAGCAGGATGCCGATCGGCAGCCAGGGGTAGCGCAGAACATGCGAGATGATCCAGCGCACCGGCGTGCGGTGATCGTAGGCGTAGGCATCGGCGACGGTAAACTCACGGCGTGCGACGGCCATTGTTCCTCTACTACCATCTATGATTGGGCGCTATGCACTCGGGCATGGTGCCCGATATAGCACAAATTTGCAATCGGTCTTTGGGCCTATTCGCGCGCGGCCAGGGCGGCCCGCAGCGTGCCAAGGTGCTCGGCCTCGTGGTCGCGCAGCGCTTCGAGCAGGTACTCGGGCAGGGTGCCGGGCCACTCGGGCCAGGGGTTGCGGCGCTGTGCCTCGGCCGCTGGCAGGCTGCGCACATAGCTCAGCAGCTCGGCGCGCACGCGCTCAAGCTCCATCAGCTGCTCGCCGGGAGTCAGCTCGGCGCGCTCGGCTACCTCAAGCGCGTTGAAGCGGTCCTCGTTTGTGGCGCGCTCGCGAAAGTTGTCCGGCGTTGTGCCGCTGGCCATGCGCTGCGGCAGCACCTGCACCACCCATTCCTCCCAGGCGGCCAGGTGGGCCAGCACATTTTTGATCGACCAGCCATCGACCCTGCCGGGCTGGTCGAGCGCGGCCTCGTCGAGGCTGGCCAGCAGGCTCAGCAGCTCGGCGCGCGTGGCCTCGAGCTGCTCGGCGGCGCTTGCGAGGGTTGCCATGGGGATGCTCCTTGTGTACAATCGGGCAGTCACCTGTGCTACCGGCTGATTGTACACGATAAGGAACGACCATGGAGATCGTTGGGCTTGATCATATCCAGCTGGCGATGCCGGCCGGGCGCGAGGCCGAGGCGCGCGCGTTCTACGGCGGCGTGCTTGGCCTGCGCGAAGTGGCGAAACCCGCGCCGCTGGCGGCGCGGGGCGGGTGCTGGTTTGAGGCGCCGGGCACCCAGATTCACCTGGGCGTCGAGGCCGAGTTCGCGCCGCAGCGCAAGGCCCACCCCGCGCTGCTGGTGCGCGATCTCGCGGCCTGCCAGCGCGAGCTGGTGGCGGCTGGCGTGGCGGTGCTGCCCGATGCTACGCTGCCCGACGTGCGGCGCTGCTATGCCAGCGACCCGTTTGGCAACCGGATCGAGCTCATCCAGCACGGCGACGGCTTCACGCAGCGCTAGGCGCCGCGCGTCACCAGCGGTCGATCGTCAGCTCGTTGGCGCCGCCGGCCACCTCGACCTCATAGCGATCGGGCGCCTGCGCGGCGCCGGGGCTCGCGATCCGCATGGTGCCGCCGACCGCGCCGTAGTGCTGTTCGTCGAATGCCAGCTGGCTGGCGCTGTGGCGCACAACCAGCTGCGCGGCGCAGCGCGCAGGCAGGCGCAGGGTCAGCCGGTTGGCCCCGCCGGCGACGCGGATGGCCACAACGCCGCGCGGCGCGGCCAGCTCGAGCGTGGCCTCGCTGACGCCGCCCGCGATCGTCAGCCCGCTCAGGCGCAGCGCGCGCAGGTCGGCGCCGAGCCGGGTGGCGCCGCCGTTGATTGTGATCTGCCAGGGCAGCGCGGCGGCGAGCGCGATTGTGCTGGCGTGCTGGCCCCACAGCAGTGCGTACCTGGCCCACTCCGCCAGCGACAGCCGCGCGTAGCGGATGGTGACGGCGCCGTCGGCGGCATCGACGTGCGGCACAGGCCCTTCGAAGTGCGCCTGAAACAGCGTGCCTGGCGCCTGAGCGGCACCGAGCGTCAGCAGCGACACGCCGCGCGCAAAGGTCAGCTGGCCGCGCGTGGCCGTGCCAAGCGGCGCAGACAGATCGCGCGCGGGCGACGCCGGCGTGGTTGCAGGGTGCTCGGATCTCATGGGTTTGTCCTTATCGTGTGTCGCGCGGTGCGCGGGTTAGCGCGCGCGCCTCGCGGCGGCTATTGACGCCTAACTTGCGGTAAATGCTCTGGACGTGTGTTTTGACGGTATTGACCGAGACGACCAGCTCGTCGGCGATCTCGGGGTTCGAGAGCCCGGCGCCCAGCAGGCGCAGCACGCGCTGCTCCTGCGGGCTCAGCGGCTCGGCCAGGGTATCGAGCGCGCCGGGCAGGGCGCGCGGTGGCGCAGCATTCGCGGGGGCGCTCGGGAAGCGCGCCAGCAGGCGCTCGGCCAGTGCGCGCGCCGGGTCGGATGCGGCCAGGCTGCGCGCGGCGCCAGCCAGCAGCGCCGCCATCGGCGCGCCGTGGTCGAGGAACACGCGCCATGCGCCCGATGCCTGTGCCCGCACCAGCGCCAGCCGCAGCGCCTCGGCCGCCTCGTGGGGGTGGCTGCCGGCCTGTGCCAGTGCGAGCAGCGCCAGCAGCGCGATCTCGCTCAGGCCGCGCCCGGCGGCCCGCGCATCGGCCAGCCAGTGCTCGATCGCGCGTACCGCCGCGGTCTGCTCACCCTGGGCGATCAGCCAGCGCGCCACGATCAGCGCCTCGCGCTCTTGCTCGAACCGCGCGACGTCGTCGCCGGGCTGGGCGGCGGCGTTTGCCCAGCGCTGCACCGCGACCATGTCGCCCAGCGCGAGCGCCAGCTCGGCCTGGGCGGCCTGCACCGCGCGGCGCAGCTGGGGGTCGGGGTGCTGCAGGGCGCGGCCGGCCAGCAAACCCAGCAGCGGCTGGGCTTCGGGCCAGGCGCCGCGCGCGATCGAGGCGCGCGCGCGCAGCAGCGATGCGGGTATGAACAGCGCCGCGTCGGTCATGCGGCTGCCGTCGGAGGTGACGCACTGCTCGGCTAGCGCCAGCGCGCGCGCCAGATCGGCCTCGGCGGCGCGCAGGTCGTCGCGCAGGTAGGCCAGCCCGGCGCGCCCGATCAGCGCGTGGCCCTGGTCGATCGGGTCGTCGGCGGCTTCGGCCAGCACCTGTGCGTAGATCGCGCCGGCCTGGTCGAGCTCGCCGCGCTGGATCGCGATCTCGGCCAGAGTCAGCGTGGCGGCGCGCACGCCGTAGCCGTTGGCGCTGGCTTCAAACAGCGCCCGCGCCTCGAGAAGCTGCTCCTCGGCGGCGCGCAGCTGGCCGTGATCGAGCTCGTCGAGGCTCACCTGCATCACGGCGATGCTGCGCCAGTGGTGCTCGCCGGCGGGCAGCAGCGCCAGCGCGCGCCGGGCCACGCGCCCGCTCTGCCGGCGCTGGCCCTGCCACCAGATCGCCAGGGCGCGCAGCGCCAGGGCCGTGCCGAGCCTGCGCTCGTCGCCGGCGCGCATCCAGCCGCGCTCGGCCAGCTCCAGCGGCCCCTCGATCAGCCGGAGCGTGGCCGGCGCGGCGCGGTCTTCGCTGAACAGGAGCGCGGCGGCGTAGGCCAGGCACACGGCCGGGTGGCGCGCGAGCACCGCGGGCGGGAGCTGCTCGGCCCAGCGCCGCAGCGTGTACACCTCGAAGCGCATCTGCCCCAGCTCGCTCAGCTGGTCGATCAGCCCGGCTGCGGCCTCGAAGTCGTGCGCGGCCAGCGCCGCCTCGGTGGCGTCGGCCAGCAGCCCCTGCGCGGCGTACCAGCGGCTGGCGCGCGCGTGCAGCTCGCGTACATGCGCGGCGCCAAAGCGTGCCAGCGCCTGCTGGCGCATCGCCTCGGCGAACAGCGCGTGGTAGCGGAACCAGCGTCGCTCGCCGTCGAGCGGGGTGAGGAACAGGTTTGCGCGCTCGATCGCCTCGAGCGTGGCCTGCCCGGCCTCGCCGCCGGCTACGGCGTCGCATAGCTCGCCCGACAGCCGATCGAGCACGCTGGTGGCCAGCAGAAAGCGCTGGAGCTGCTCGGGCTGGGCGGCGAGCACCTCGGCCGCGAAGTACGCCGCGATATGCTGGTGGCTGCCTGCGAGCGCCGCCAGCGCGCGCGCGGCCTCGTGTGGCGCGGCGCCCTGTGCGATCGCCAGCGTCGCTAGGCATAGCCCGGCCGGCCAGCCTTCCGTGCGCTCGGCGATCTGCCCCAGCAGCTCGGGCGGCAGCGGCGCGGCCAGCGCCTGCTGGAGCAGCGTGCGGATCTCGGCGGGCGTGAAGCGCAGGTCGCCCGCGCGCAGCTCGCTCAGGTCGCCGCCGGCGCGCAGCCGCGCCAGTGGCAGCGGCGGCTCGTCGCGGGTCATGATCAGCAGGTGCAGCGTCGCGGGCAGTCGCTCGATCAGAAACGCCAGCGTGGCGTGGATCTCGGGCGCGCTGATCGTGTGGTAATCCTCGAGCACCAGCACGCTGCGGCCAGGCAGGCCGATCAGGCCGTTCAGCAGCGCGGTGAGCAGCGGCTCGATCTGCAGCGGCTGCGGGCCTGGCAGCAGCGCGGCGGCTGCGTCCAGCGCGCGCGGGTGCAGCCGCTGGCACGCAGCAACCAGGTAGCCCCAGAAGCGGCCGGTGTCGTTGTCGCCCGCGTCGAGCGTGAGCCAGGCTGCCTGCACGGGCGCCCCTGCCGGCTGCTGCCGGGCGGCGAGCCACTCGGCCACCAGCGTGCTTTTGCCATAGCCGGCCGGCGCGGCCACGAGGGTCAGCCTGCGCGCGAACCCGGCGTCGAGCCGCGCCAGCAGCCGGGGGCGCCGAACCAGCGGAGCGCCCGGCTGCGGCAGGGCCAGTTTAGTGTAGAGCAGGTCGTTCATAGCGGTAGTGTAGCGCGAAACGTGCCGCGCCGCGAGTGGCTACGCGCTCTGGGCCGCGCCGGCGGCCTCGCGCGTGGCCGGCACGCGCACGCGCAGCAGCAGCGCGCCGGCCAGCAGAAACAGCGCCGCGCTGAGCCAGAATGGCGCGCTCGGGGCCACGCTGTCGTAGATCAGGCCGGCCGCCAGCGGCCCGCACGCGGTCATCAGGCTTTGCAGCGCGGTGCTCACGCCGGCCAGCTGGCCTTGCTCGTGCTGGCGCACCTTGCCGGCCAGCAGCGACCCGGTGGTGGCCCACACAAAGCCGCCCACGCCGCTGATCAGCACGACGTTCGGGTACAGCCACCACAGCGCTGGCGCCAGCGCGATCACCAGGGCGCCCAGGCTCAGGCCGATCTGGCTCACTACGGCCATGCGCCGCTCGCCCATGCGCGCCACCACGCGCGGCACCAGCGCGGCCTGCATCACTGCGGTGACGAGGCCCGACACCACGAACAGCGCGCCGATCTGCCAGGGCTGCGCCGCGAACTGGCTGGCCAGGTAGACGCTCAGCGCGCTATTCATGCCGTCGAAGGCGAAGGCGAAGACGCACGTGGCCAGCAGCAGTGTCGCTACGCCTGGCTTGCGCGCTATCTCGGCGATCGCGCCAAGCGGGTTGAAGTCGGCCGCGCGCATTGGCGCAGCCTGGCGCCGCGCTGGCGGCAGCGACTCGGGCAGCCAGGCGTAGATCAGCGCCACGCTCGCCAGCGCCAGCACGCCAGCCGCGAACGCCGGCGCGTCGATGCTGATCTGGCTCAGCGCGCCGCCAAGCGCCGGCCCGACGATAAAGCCTAGCCCGAAGGCCATGCCGATCAGCCCGAAGTTGGCCGGGCGCTCTTCGGGCGTCGAGATGTCGGCGATATATGCCCCGGCCGTCGACATATTGCCGCCCGAGATGCCGTCGATCACGCGCGCGAGCAGCAGCACCCACAGCGCGCCGCCCACGCCGAAGATGAAGTAGCCGATCGCCGAGCCAAATACGCACACCAGCAGCACCGGCCGCCGCCCGACGCGGTCGCTGATCTTGCCGATCGCCGGCGCGGCTAGAAACTGCGCGGCGGCGTAGATGCCGGTGAGCGCCGTGACCATGAATGCGTCGGAGCTGAAGCGCTGCACGATAAACGGCGCCACCGGGATGATGATGGTGAGGCCGATGATGTCCAGCAGCATGATCATGAAGATCAGCCCGAGCGCGCGCTTTTTGGCGGCCGGCTGGTCGTGCTCGCCGATGAACCTTTGCATTGTGCCTTCCTTTCTTGGTCTGCTCTTGATCTGCTTATGCCGTGACTCTAGCGCGCGGCCGGGTGAGCGCGCATCACCCGAAATGGATGATCGCGCCGCGTGGCCCGTGTGAGTTGGCAAGATTTACGCGGTGCGTGTTTTTTGCCTTCGGCAGAGCGGTACTTTTTCATGGATGGTGCTGAGATTTTGGCGCAAAGCGCCAAAATCTCAGCACAAAAGAAAGCGAGGTACCATGCTGCCGCAGGCAGAACAAGCCCATATCGGAGGCGACCGCCTAGCCTGTGGCATTTGACAAGATCGCGCCCCGCCGCCTATAATCGCCGAACCCCGGAAACCTCGCCAAAGCTGCATGCGCGCGTCGTGGCTGTCGTCGGCCCGACCGCTGATTCGCACAACAACAAGTGGTACTGCCTGCAATGGCGCAGACTTTTGCATAGCTCGCACAGCATGGAGGGTCGGATGAAGCAAACGCCTGTTTCTCTGGTCGCAGCGGCGATGGTGGTGCTGTTTGTTCTGGCTGGCTGCGGCGGCGCGCCGGCGGCCCCGGCGGCAAGCGGCGGTTCGGCGGCGGGTGGCCCACTCCAGAAGATCGGCGAGGGCGAGGGCGCGGTGTCGATCGTGGCCTGGCCCGGCTACATCGAGCGCGGCGACAGCGATAAGAACTACGATTGGGTCACTGGTTTCGAGAAGGACACCGGCTGCAAGGTCTCGGTGAAGACCGCCGCAACCTCCGACGAGATGGTGGCGCTCATGAACGACGGCGGCTTCGATCTCGTCACTGCCTCGGGCGATGCCAGCCTGCGCCTGGTGACCGGCGGGCGCGTGCAGGAGGTCAATACCGCGCTCATCCCCAGCTGGGCGAAGGTCGATAAGCGCCTGCAGGATGCGCCCTGGCATACCGTCGGCGGCAAGCACTATGGCGTGCCCTACCAGTGGGGGCCGAATGTGCTGGCCTACAACACCGAGGCGTTCAAGGGCCAGGCCCCCGATAGCTGGAAGGTAGTGTTCGAAGAGATCACGCTGCCCGACGGCAAGAGCAACAAGGGCCGCGTGCAGGCCTACGATGGCCCGATCTATATCGCCGACGCCGCGCTGTACCTCAAGGCCACCAAGCCCGCGCTTGGCATCAAGGATCCGTACGCGCTCAGCCGCGACCAGTTCAACGCCGTGATCGAGCTGCTGCGCGGCCAGCGCCAGCTGGTCGGCCGCTACTGGCACGACGCCGGCGTGCAGGTCGACGATTTCACCAAAGAGGGCGTCGCCGCCTCGAGCTCGTGGCCCTACCAGGTGAACTTGCTGCAGGCCAACAAGCAGCCGATCGCCAGCGTGGTGCCGAAAGAGGGCGCCACCGGCTGGGCCGATACCACCATGATGGCCGCCAATGCCCCGCACCCCAACTGCGCGTATAAGTGGCTCGAACACTCGCTCGACCCCAAGCTCCAGGGTGACCTTGCGGCCTGGTTCGGCTCGGTGCCGTCGGTGCCCGACGCGTGCAAGGGCAATGCGCTGCTCACCGACACCGGCTGCTCGACGAATGGCTTCGATAACTTCGATAAGATCGCTTTCTGGCGCACGCCCGTGGCCGATTGCGGCGACGGCAAGCAGGATTGCGTGCCGTACTACGAGTGGGTTACCAGCTATATCGCGGTGATCGGCGGAAGATGACGCTATGGCTGGCTGGCAAGACGACTGGCTTCAGCATGTCGCTGGAATGCCGCCCTGTCGTCTTGCCACCTTGCCATCGTGCCTGTGAGGGTATGTATGCAGCCACAGCTCTGGATCGATGGCGCGTGGTCGGATGGCGCCGCGCGTATGCCGGTTGTGAACCCCGCCACCGGCGCGCAGTACGCCGAGGTTGCCAGCGCCGGCCCGGCCGATGTCGACCGGGCGGTGCAGGCCGCGCGCACAGCCTTCTACGACGGCCGCTGGTCGCGGCTGACGCCCGGCGAGCGCTCGAAGATCCTCTGGAAGCTGGCCGACCTGCTCGAGGCCAACGCCGAGGAGTTCGCCCGCGCCGAGTCCGAGAATACCGGCAAGCCCTACAAGTTCCTCAGCCTCGGCGGCGATATTCCGTTCGCGATCGATAACCTGCGCTTCTTCGCGGCGGCCGCGCGCGATACCCACGGCGCCCGCGCCGGCGAGCTGGCCGCCGGCTACACCAGCATGTTCCGCCGCGAGCCGGTCGGCGTCGTCGGCCAGATCGCGCCGTGGAACTACCCGCTGATGATGGCGATCTGGAAGATCGGCCCGGCGCTCGCCGCCGGCTGCACGGTTGTGCTCAAGCCCGCGCCTGGCACGCCGGTCACGACGCTGATGCTCGCCGAGCTGACCAAGCAGGCCGGCTTTCCCGACGGCGTCGTCAATGTGATCACCGGCGGCAACGACGCGGGCCAGGCGCTGGTCGAACACCCCGACGTGCGCATGGTCAGCCTCACCGGCTCGACAAACACCGGCAAGCAGGTGATGCGCACCGCCGCCGATACGCTCAAGCGCGTGCACCTTGAGCTGGGCGGCAAGGCACCGTTTATCGTCTTCGACGACGCCGATGTCGAGCTGGTGGCCGGCAAGGCGGCCTTCGCCGCCACCATGAACACCGGCCAGGACTGCACCGCCGCCACGCGGGTGTACGCCTCCAGCGCGCGCCTCGGCCAGGTACAGGAGGCGCTGGTCGAGGCGATGCGCGCGGTGAAGCTTGGCGCGCCGTTCGACGACGACACCGAGATGGGGCCGCTGATCTCGGCCGCGCAGCGCGAGCGCGTCAGCGGCTTTGTCGATCGCGCCCGCGCCGCTGGCGCGCGCGTGCTCACCGGCGGCGGCGTGCCCGGCCGCTGGCGCGCGGGCTTCTACTACGAGCCGACGGTGGTGGCCGGCGCAGCGCAGGACGCCGAGATCATCCAGAGCGAGGTGTTCGGCCCGGTGCTCACCGTCAGCCCGTTCGAGGGCGACGACGACGCGCTGCGCCTTGGCAACGATGTGCCGTACGGCCTGGCCGCCTCGCTGTGGACGAGCGATATCGGCCGGGCGATGAGCCTGGCCAGCCGCCTCGAGTTCGGCACCGTCTGGATCAACGACCACCTGCCGCTGGCGTCGGAAGGCCCGCACGGCGGCTTCAAGCAATCCGGCTTCGGCAAGGATATGTCCGCCGAGGCGGTGGGCGACTACCAGGTCACCAAGCACGTCATGATCAAGACGTAGCGCGTCGCGCCAAGCTTGCAAGACGATACCTTTAGGACAAACGCAGCTGGCGTGCTCAGCCTTCGGCAGAGCGGTACTTTCCTTTTGGATGTGTACGTTTTTCCGCGCGCAGCGCGGAAAAACGTACACACGATGATCACAAAGTACCATGCTGCCGCAGGCACCTTGCACAGCTTCGGGAAGCCGAACAGCGCAACTGCGTAAGTCCTATCATTGTCATGGTGAGCGAAGCGAACCATCTCGCTGCCTACCGCATCGCGAAAGCGAAGCTTTGTTCAGCACGACAAGGAACTATTCGTGTCACAAGGTACTCTGCCAGCAGTCGCATTTAGCCACGTCAGCCGCCACTTCGGCGATGTGCGCGCGGTCGACGACGTGAGCCTCGATATTCGCGACGGCGAGTTCTTCACCATGCTCGGCCCATCGGGCTCGGGAAAGACGACCTGCCTGCGCCTGATCGCCGGCTTCGAGCAGCCGACCAGCGGCAGCATCCAGCTGCACGGCGCCGAGGCGGCCGGCCTGCCACCCTACGAGCGCGATGTCAACACGGTGTTTCAGGACTACGCGCTGTTCCCGCATATGACGGTCGGCGAGAATGTGGCCTACGGCCTGATGATCAAAAAGGTGCCGAGGGCCGAGCGCGAAAAGCGCGCCGAGGCGATGCTCGAGCTGGTGCGCCTGCCTGGGCTGGCGCGGCGCCGGCCCGCCCAGCTCTCGGGCGGCCAGCGCCAGCGCGTGGCGCTGGCGCGCGCGCTGGTGAACCAGCCGCGCGTGCTGCTGCTCGACGAGCCGCTCGGCGCGCTGGATCTTAAGCTGCGCCAGCAGATGCAGATCGAGCTGAAGGCGATCCAGCAGCAGGTCGGCATTACGTTTGTGTATGTCACGCACGACCAGGAGGAGGCGCTGACGATGAGCGATCGGATCGCCGTGTTTAACCACGGCACGATCGAGCAGCTCGGCGCGCCCTCGGAGGTGTACGAGCACCCCGCCAGCGCGTTTGTGGCCGGCTTCGTCGGCATCTCGAACATTGTGCGCGGCGCGGCGGCGGCGGCGATCACCGGCGATGAGCACGCCTTCGCCATCCGCCCCGAGAAGATCCGCATGGCCGAGCCGGGCGCGCCGGTGCCGGGCGATATGTTCGCCGCCGCCGGGCACATCCGCGATGTCGTGTACCTGGGGATGCACACGCGCTACCAGGTGGAGCTTGACGGCGGCGGCGAGCTGACGGTGGTTGCGCAAAACCTCGACGGCGGCGCCGTCGACGCGCGCGCCGCCTACGGCCGGCCGGTTCGGCTGCTGTGGCCGCGCCAGCACACCCAGCGCATTGGCTGAGCATGCCGCGCCGGCGCGATGTATAATGGCGCTACCTGCCTCTGCCAGGCGAAATTGTAGCGTGTAAAGGCATTGCCGATGAGCAGCATACCAGCGCCCGCCCGCAACCTGCACTACCCCGAAAGCGATGGCAAGCCGATCGGCGAAACCGACCTGCACCGCGACTTGATGACCGACCTGATCTTTGCGCTCAAGTGGTTTCTGGCGAATGTCCAGGCGTATGTTGCCGGCAACCTGTTTGTGTACTTTGAAGAAGGCAACCCGCGCGCGGTTGTCGCGCCGGATGTGTTTGTGATCCTTGGCGCCGAGCAGCGCCGCCGCCGCACCTACAAGGTGTGGGCCGAGGATGGGCGCGTGCCCGCCGTGGTGATCGAGATCACGTCGAAGAAGACCAGCGCCGCCGACCGCGATATCAAGCCTGCGCTGTATGCCCGCCTTGGCGTGCAGGAGTACTTTTTGTTCGACCCATACGGCGATTACTTGGCGCCGCGCTTGCAAGGCTACCGCCTGGCGAATGGCGCGTACGCGCCGATCGATACCTTTCCGCTGCGCTGCGCAGTGCTGGGCCTCGAGCTGCGCGCCGAGGATCAGGCGCTGCGCCTGTATAACGCCGCCACCGGCGAGCGGCTGCCGATCTCCGATGAAGAAGTACTGGCGCGCCGCGCCGCCGAGGCCGCACGCCACGAGGCCGAGATCCGGCTGCTGGCCGAAACCGAGGCGCGCCTTGCCGCCGAGGCTCGCGCCGCCGAACAATCCGCCCGCGCCAGTGCCGCCGAGGCCGAGGTTGCGCGCCTGCGCGCGCTGCTGGGCCGGAAGGACGGCTAGCATACTCGAAGGAGCGACGTGCCGTGGCAGAAAGCGTAGCGCAACCATCACAAGCGGGCGGCGCGGCGCCCGGCCGCCGCATGGCAACCTACCTCTACCGCCGGCCGCGCCTCGCGCTGGCGCTGCTGCTCGCCCCGCCGCTGCTGTGGCTTGGCCTGGTGTATCTCGGGTCGCTGTTCGCGCTGCTGACCCAGAGCTTCTTTCACCTCGACGGCTTCACCGGCCAGGTGGTGCGTCGTTTCACGCTTGCCACCTACGCCGACCTGCTGACGCGCGCGAATCTCGATATCGCCGCGCGCACCGCCAGCATGGCCGCGCTTGTGACGCTGGCTGCGGCGCTGCTGGCCTTCCCGCTGGCATTCTACATGGCGCGCTACGCGACCCCGCGCGCCAGGGCGCTGCTGTACCTGGCCGTGACAATGCCGCTGTGGTCGAGCTACCTGGTGCGGATCTACGCCTGGAAGCTCATCCTCGCCAAAGAAGGCATCCTCACCTGGTTCTTCGCGCGTCTCGGGCTTGGCGGGCTGATCGATGGGCTGCTGAGCATCCCCGCGATCGGCGGGCCTTCGCTGTCGGTCTCTGCGATCGGCATGTTCCTGGCGTTTCTGTACGTCTGGCTGCCGTACATGATCCTGCCGATCGTCGCGGCGCTTGAGCGCGTGCCGCGCTCGCTCGTCGAGGCCTCGAGCGACCTGGGGGCGCGGCCGGCCGCGACCTTCCGCAATGTGATTTTGCCGCTGGCGTTCCCCGGCGTGGTCGCCGGCTCGATCTTCACCTTCTCGCTCACGCTCGGCGACTTCATCATCCCCGGCACGTTTGGCAACTCGAGCCTATTCATCGGCCAGGCCGTGCAGCAGCAGCAGGGCACCGCCGGCAACATCCCGCTGGCCGCGGCGTTCACGGTTGTGCCGATGGTGATCATGGCGCTGTACCTGATCGGCGCGCGCAGGCTTGGCGCGTTCGATGCGCTATAGAGGAGATTACGCGTGAGTGCACAGGCAACCCAGCCCCGCGCGCCGCTGCTGCTCAAGCTCGCCACTGCCTGCGTGCTGGCGTTTCTGTACGTGCCATTCCTGATCATTATTCTGTACGCCTTCAGCACCGAAGACGCGACGTTCACCTTCCCGCCGCCGGGCCTGACGCTGCGCTGGTTTGGCGTGGCCTGGGCGCGCGACGACGTGTGGCAGGCGATCAGCCTCTCGCTGCGCGTGGCGGCCGTCTCCACCACGGTGGCGCTTGTACTCGGCACGCTGGCCGCGATGGCGGTGTACCGCAGCGCGTTCTTCGGCCGCGAGGCGATCTCGTTTCTGCTGCTGCTGCCGCTGGCGCTGCCCGGCATTGTCACCGGCATCGCGCTGCGCTCGGCCATGAGCCTGGCCGCGCTGCCGTTCAGCTTCTGGACGATCGTGCTCGGCCATGCGACCTTCTGCGTGGTAGTAGTGTACAACAATGTGCTGGCGCGCTTCCGCCGCACTTCGGCCTCGCAGATCGAGGCGTCGATGGATCTGGGCGCCACCAGCTTTCAGACATTTCGCTACGTGGTGTTGCCAAACATTGCTACCGCGCTGCTTGCCGGCGGCATGCTGGCGTTCGCACTCTCGTTCGACGAGGTGATCGTCACCACGTTTACCGCCGGCCAGCAAGAAACGCTGCCGATCTGGATTCTCAGCCAGCTGGTGCGCCCGCGCAACCGCCCGGTGACAAACGTGGTGGCGGTGTTTGTGATCGCCGCGACGTTTCTGCCGATCCTGCTGGCCAACCGGCTCACCCAGGATACCACCGAGGTCGCCGGCGGCGGCAAGTAGCGCGGCCTGGCACCAGGTGGGCTAGCGCTCTGCGTCGCCCTGGCCCAGCCGCGACGACGCCAGCAGCCCCAGCAGCGCGAATACCAGCCCCACCGTGAAGGTGGCGAAGAAGCCGGCGCGCTCGACCAGCCAGCCGCCCAGCACCGGCACAAACGTCGCCGCGCCCAGCAGCGTATTCGCCAGCCCCATATACGTCGGGCGCTCGTCGTCGGGCGCGATCTCGAGCAGGTAGGTGTTTGCGGCCATGTTGCTGCCGTCGTTGGCCGCGCCGCTCGCCAGAAACACCAGCCCGATCGCCAGCATAAGCCCGCCGCTGCCCATCCCCAGCCGCGTGGCTACGATCGGCCCGGCCAGCGCGAGCACCGGCGGCAGCACCAGCAACATTCCGCTCAGCACCACCAGCCTGCGGTTGCCGCTGCGGTCGCTCACGCGGCCCCACAGCAAGTTCGAGAGCGCGCCGGTGATGGCGCGCACCGCCAGAAACAGCCCGGCGGCGCTCGTCGGCAGCCCCAGCGCCTCGGTGGCGTAGACCATATAGAACGGCTCGGCGATCTGGCCTACGCGCGTCAGGATGCGCGAGATAATAAACCAGCGGTAGTTGGCGTGCTCGCGAATAATCGCCGGCGCGCGCCGCAGCCCCTCGATCACCCGCAGCCGCGCGCCCGGCTGGGCCTGCACCGGCTCGTCGATCAGCGCGAACGACAGCAGCCCGCTGCCGATCCCCAGCAGGCCGAGCGTCGCCAGCACGCCGTAGTTATTCGGAAAGCCGAGCGGGGCGTTGTCGTTCAGCAGCCAGCGCGCCAGCGGCCCGACGATCAGAAAGGTGAGCAGGCCGCCGAGCAGCTGGCGCGTGCCGAAGAAGCTGCCGCGCTGCCGGGGTGGTATCACTTTCGCCACAACGTCTTGAAACGCCAGCGTCGAGGTGCCGCCGCCCAGGTTGAAGATGCTGAAGCTGGCGACAATCAGCCACAGGCTGACGCTGGGCGAAAACATGTCGGCGCCGAAGATGGCCGCCAGCAGCACCAGGTAAGCCACCACACGCGCCACGGCCGCGCGCCGGTACAGCGGCAGCTTAGCGGCCATGCCCTGAATGCGCCCGCCGACCAGCAGCTGCGGCAGCAGGTAGCCGCCGGTCTGCAGCGCCGGCAGCAGCCCCACCAGCACCAGCGAGCCGCCAAGCTCGCGCACCAGCAGCGCCAGCACCACGTTCGCGCTCAGCATCGCCTCGCCAAGCGTAAAGAGCACGCCGTTGGCAACGCCAAGGCGGAAGTTCCGGCGCATCGTGGCGGGCGAGGTCGCCGCGGGCGCGGGATGTGGTTGAGTAGACATTGCCTGATTATACGGGAGAACCTGGCGTGCGCTGTTCGCCGCCGATCTACGCGCGCGCTACATCGCGCCTGCGGTTATGGCCAACGCTCTTCGCCTGATCACTTGCACGTTGCCGGGGGTTTGGTGGCGGCATCGCCGCCTGCGAATTTCTTCCTTGGGCTGAACACGTGCTGTATTGCGGGGGTTCGCGGGCGGCGAAGCCGCTCCCGAATTTCTTTGTGTGATGGTTCGCCCGGCTTCGCCGGGCAGGCATCACAACAAGAATGCTAGTTATTGCGCGTGGATGTCGTTTCGCGGGTATGCGGAAAGTGTCGCCGCGCGGGGAATGCAGCCCGCCGGCGAAGGATACCGCCGGCAAGAGCGGAGTGCCAGTCGCGGGCGCGGGACGTAAGTCGCCGCGGGGAGGTTACGCTCGGCGGGCATGGAGTGCAAGTCGTGGCGCGGGGAATGCAAGTCGCCGCGCGGGGGATGTCGCTCGGCGGGTGCGCGCGGTTTGTTTGTGTGCGCCTTTGCGCTCTTCGTGGGCGCTGCCGAAATCCGTACCGTCCATGAGTATTGATTACGAGGTTGCTGGTGCGCTGCCCGGTGGCTCGGTGCTTGCAGGCATTGCACGGGCCTGGGTTGGCGCGGCATCAAGCTCGTCCGCGCGGCGCCTCGCCCGGGCGTGGCGTGCGGCGGCGATTTCTGGCCTCGGCCATGTTGAGTTCTTTGCCCAGGTCGATCAGCGTACCTGCGCGGTTGCGGCGCCACATTGCAACATCGGGCTGAAGCGATGGCTTGCTCAAAGGCTGCCAGGGCTGCCGCTTTGTCGTTGGCGTCTCCGTGGGCATTGCCCAGGCGGTTATAAGTGTCGGCGAGGTACGCGCGCAGGTCATCCCACCCGACGCCAGGGTCGCAGCGAACTCTGGCGTCGCGAGCAGGGCCGCGCCGACTTCGGCGGCGGCCTGCCAGCTGGGTACATCGTCGGATTGTTCGGCGGCGCCCAGGCGTTTCGCCGGTAGCGTTCAAAAGCGCGCTGCACCTGCAACGCGCGACATTTGGCCCGAGCGCAGCCAATCTTAATCCATCGAGGCGCTGGCGCAGTCCTTCGGCCAGATCGCGGTTGCCCGATTGCTCGGCCTGGCGGATTCAGGAGCTTCGACAATGCGGTAAAGCTGCCTCTCTAGCTCCGGCGGTAGTGATTGCCAGAAGCCGGCTAGAGCATCCTGATTGCCGACGGCGATGAACGCCTGGAGCAGTTTGTTCAGGCGATTGCGCGCGCTGCTCGTGATGCGCTGCCAGGAATGCCTCGAACTCTTCGCGAAGCTGCCGTCGGCGTCGAGGGCGCGGCGTAGGCTTGCTTCGTCGGTGGCGCCGGCGGCCACGAGGCGGGCCGCGAGGCCGTCGGGAAGCGTGACAGATGTTGGCTCGGTTGTGTCGGCGGGGCGCGTTGAGGCTGAGGCGCCCCGGCGGGGTCAGCGATGAGCTGATCGATTTGAGCAAGCAGCCGTGGATCCCACGCGCGCGAAAAGCTCGCGTGCGCGCTCGGTATAGCCAAGCGCCCGGCATGCTTGCCGCGCTGCAGCAGGGCGATACCGTAGGGAAGGCGCAGATCGGCGCCTTCACCATACACATCGTCGATTTCACGGCGTATATGGAACGCTTGATCGAGCAGCTGCTCGGAAGCTTGCACATTGCTATCGAGCAGCAAGCGGCTTTGTGCCGCGAGCAATATCTGCTTCGCCGAGACGATCGCCAATCTCGCGGTAGAGGGCGAGGGCCTGCGTGTAGCTGGTCAGCGCGGCATCGCGATCATCTCGAAACTGCTGGACATCGCCGATCGCCTGGAGCACATTCGCTTCGCCGAGATTTGCGCCAATTCGGGCGGTAGAGGGCGAGGGCCTGCGTAGCTGGTCAGCGCGGCATCGCGATCATCTCGAAACTGCTGGACATCGCCGATCGCCTGGAGCAGCGAGCCTGCTCGCCGAGACGATCGCCAATCTCGCGGTAGAGGGCGAGGCCTGCGTGTAGCTGGTCAGCGCGGCATCGCTGTGTTTGCGAAACTGCTGGACATCGCCGATCGCCTTTTGCACATTCGCTTCGCCGAGACGATCGCCAATCTCGCGGTAGAGGGCGAGGGCCTGCGTGTAGCTGGTCAGCGCGGCATCGCTGTGTTTGCGAAACTGCTGGACATCGCCGATCGCCTGGAGCACATTCGCTTCGCCGAGATTTGCGCCAATCTCGCGGTAGAGGGCGAGGGCCTGCGTGTAGCTGGTCAGCGCGGCATCGCCGTGTTTGCGAAACTGCTGGACATCGCCGATCGCCTTTTGCACATTCGCTTCGCCGAGACGATCGCCAATCTCGCGGTAGAGGGCGAGGGCCTGCGTGTAGCTGGTCAGCGCGGCATCGCTGTGTTTGCGAAACTGCTGGACATCGCCGATCGCCTTTTGCACATTCGCTTCGCCGAGATTTGCGCCAATCTCGCGGTAGAGGGCGAGGGCCTGCGCGGGGCTGGTCAGCGCGGCATCGCGATCATCTCGAAACTGCTGGACATCGCCGATCGCCTGGAGCACATTCGCTTCGCCGAGATTTGCGCCAATCTCGCGGTAGAGGGCGAGGGCCTGCGTGTAGCTGGTCAGCGCGGCATCGCGATCATCTCGAAACTGCTGGACATCGCCGATCGCCTGGAGCACATTCGCTTCGCCGAGACGATCGCCAATCTCGCGGTAGAGGGCGAGGGCCTGCGTGTAGCTGGTCAGCGCGGCATCGCTGTGTTTGCGAAACTGCTGGACATCGCCGATCGCCTTTTGCACATTCGCTTCGCCGAGACGATCGCCAATCTCGCGGTAGAGGGCGAGGGCCTGCGTGTAGCTGGTCAGCGCGGCATCGCGATCATCTCGAAACTGCTGGACATCGCCGATCGCCTGGAGCACATTTGCTTCGCCGAGATTTGCGCCAATCTCGCGGTAGAGGGCGAGGGCCTGCGTGTAGCTGGTCAGCGCGGCATCGCGGATCATCTCGAAACTGTTGACACGCCGATCGCCTGAGCACATTCGCTTCGCCGAGACGATCGCCAATCTCGCGGTAGAGGGCGAGGGCCTGCGTGTAGCTGGTCAGCGCGGCATCGCGATCATCTCGAAACTGCTGGACATCGCCGATCGCCTGGAGCACATTCGCTTCGGCCGCGCGATCATGGAGGCGCCGTGCTGCCGCCAGCGCGTGTTGTAGGCGCTCCGATATCGCTGGCAATCTTTGTTCACCGGTGAGCGTCCAGTAGTTGCCAAGCCGGCCCGTGGCCTGGGCGCTCAGGCAGCTGCGTTCAGTTTGTTCATTTGTGTACCCCCAGTCGAGGAAGCGGCGCCAGTTGGGCTGCTCGATCGCGAGTAGCTGGCGCCCTTCGGCGGCTTTGCCATGCCCGCTGATCTGTGTATCGACATCGCCGATAAAGCGATGGAAATATTCCAGCGCAGCTGGGGCATACTGGTCAAGCAATCCGGGCTGCTGGTGCCCTTCGGCATACCAGCGAGCCGGCTCGGGTAGAATAAAGCGCTGATACACTGTGTGGTCATCAGCCGCTGCTCCGAATGCGAGAGGGTCTTCACGCCGCTCGGCCAGGGCATAGCGTGTCAACGTCTCTAGAAGGTCAACACCTTCGGTGCCAAGAATGGCGCGGGCCGCCGTGCGGCTAAGCCCGGCTGGGAACAACGCTAGCACTGGCAGCAGCTGCTGTGCCGCCAAAGGTAGAGCCTGATATGACAGGTTAAGCGTTGCTACCAGGCTGGTCTCGCGATTAGCTTGCTCGCCCTGGTACTGCATTGGAACGTGTGGCTGCTTGCGAAGCTTCTGAACCAGGCCGGCGATGCCGCAGCCTTGCTGCTGCAGATAGGCGGCGGCCAGGCGTATGGGGAAAGGGTAGCCGTCGAGCAGCTGCAGCAGCTCGGGCAGCGCTGCGCGATCAACGTCGGTAAACTTGCCCCAGCTATCCGGCGGCGCGTAGCTGCGAAATGCAACAAAGGCTTCTTCGGGCACGAGCCGGGGTAATAGAATGGTGCGATGGACAATCTGCTGTGTAACCGAATGCCGGCTTGTCAGCAGCAGGCGCAAGGCGCGTGTACCTAGCAGCTGCCGAAGTATATCCGTGAGGCCCGTGGGGTCGGCCTCGATCAATGCGTCGACATCGTCGAGGATGAGTAGCATATGCAGATCGCGCAGTGCCTGGGCCAGCGCGATGTTACTTTCGGCGATTTTCGCCTGGTCGCCAGCTACAATGTGCGCCTGGTCGGTCAGGGCGCGAGCAATCGCACCGCGCGCATCGGCGGCACGCTGCACAGCGCGCAGCTCCACTAGCACCACGCCGTCGGGCCAGCGCGCGCGCTCGTGCTGCCAGCGGCCGGCAGCCTCGGCGAGGGCGGTTTTGCCCATGCCGCCAAATCCGGTAATACTGACGCAGCGGTGGCTGCGCAACAGCCCGGTGATATGGTGAATTTCGCGCTGGCGCCCAACAAAGATTGCGCCGCGTGGCTCGTTCGAAAGATTCGTGCGCTCATTCCACGGCGGCCGGCGAAAGCGAGCCTCGCCCTGAGGAAGATCGCGCGCGAGCGGCGCTGCGTGAGCCTGATCATTGTCTGGAAGCAGCCGGAACTTGAGCGCCTCGGCAAGGTTCACCGGCTGCAGGGTGTGCGGATCGAGGATCTTCCGCAGCGCGTCGTCCGAGCGCACTGCCTGAACTGCCCGATCAAAAGCCTCCTGCACACTGCGCCCGCTCAGCAGTACACTGTAGAAGCAGCGAGCGAGCGCTTGCGCCGCAAGGTCGAGGATGGCGTCGTCGGCATTGATTGCGACGACATGCGCAACGCCGCGCCCGATCAAAGCTGCGGCGAGACCTTCCGAGTGGCAGGCGCTGAGAAACGCCAGGCGACATGGATGCGGGCCAAGCAGAGCGCCAAGCTCGGCGGCATCGACCAGGCGGGCGGCGCCAAGGTCGGCAGTGTCTTCAAGCACAAGCGCGGCGCCATCGGCGCTCCCGGCACCGTGGCCGCTGAAATGTACAAGGTCGAAGCTGCCCTGCACACTGCCAAAGGCGCGGCCAAGCGCCTCGGTGGTGGCGATCTCGGTCTGGATATCGATGGCGACTGGCGTGTCGGCAAGTTTGCACGCCTCGATAATCCCTTCAAGCTCGCGCACAGTATTCAACGGTTGGATCGGCAAAGCCTCGCCTTCGGCCCGGCGCTGCACAAGTGGCGCTGCGATCAGGGCGAGCATGCGTAAAGGGCGGGTGCTGGCCTGTGTGCTCATACTGCCTCTGCTTGATATTAGCGAGTCATGTGGCGCAGCCAGGCTTCGATCTCTTGCGTGCTCTGAACACGCGAAAGATTAAGCTCGGGCTGATCGGGTCGGAACAGCGTGACATCGGGGATAATGCCGCGCTTGTGCAACGCGCGCGCCCAGCCATAGATCATGCCGGCCAGTGTCACGATATTGATGATTGCGTCGGCGGCATCGCCGGCCTGCTTGACAACGGCAAAGATCGCGTCGATCGTGGGGTCTTTTTTTTCGGCGATTTGTACCGTAGCCACGGTTTGCAGCGAAGCGATCAGCGTCTCACGATCGCTCGCCGGCAGAGAAGCCGGAAGTGTAACGCGGAATGGTGTGAGCTGTTCCATGCGACGGCTCCTTGTATTCACGACAAACTGTGTTGTCGGCGCTATCGGTCATTGTATCCTTAAGTACGTCTAGAAAGGTTGCGACGTTGCGCGATCTAAACGCATACCGTTGCATGGCTGCGTGGTCGCGGCGCCCTGGCAGCGGGGTTGTGAAATATCCTGTTTTTTACTAAACGCACCAAAGAGAATTTTTAGTATATGCGGCGGGCCAGCTTGGTACGCTGTGAGCGCAGCGAAGCACCACGCGCGGTTGCAAGAGTTTCTTCCTTCGGCTGAACAGGTGCTGTATTGTGGGGGTTCGGGGGCGGCGAAGCCACTCCCGAATTTCTTTGTGTGATGCCCTGCCCGGCTTCGCCGGGCAGGGCATCACAACAAGAATGCTAGTTATTGCGCGGGGGATGTCGCTCGGCGGGAGCGGAATGATTGTCGCCGGGCGGGGAATGCAAGTCGCCGGGCGGGGAATGCAAGTCGCCGGGCGGGGAGTGCAAGTCGCCGGGCGGGGAGTGCTAGTCGTGGCGCAGGGAATGCAAGTCGCCGCGCGGGGGATGTCGCTCGGCGGGCATGGAATGATTGTCGTGGCGCAGGGAATGCAAGTCGCCGCGCGGGGGATGTCGCTCGGCGGGCATGGAATGCAAGTCATGGCGCGGGGAATGCAAGTCATGGCGCGGGGAATGCAAGTCGCCGCGCGGGGGATGTCGCTCGGCGGGCATGGAGTGCAAGTCGTGGCGCGGGGAATGCAAGTCGCCGGGCGGGGGATGTCGCTCGGCGGGCATGGAATGCAAGTCATGGCGCGGGGAATGCAAGTCGCCGCGCGGGGAATGCAAGTCGCCGGGCGGGGGATGTCGCTCGGCGGGCATGGAGTGCTAGTCGTGGCGCGGGGAATGCAAGTCGCCGCGCGGGGAGTGTCGCTCGGCGGGCATGGAGTGCAAGTCGTGGCGCGGGGAATGCAAGTCGCCGCGCGGGGGATGTCGCTCGGCGGGTGCGCGCGGTTTGTTTGTGTGCGCCTTTGTGCCTCTGTGGGCGCTGCCGAAATCCGTACCGTCCATGAAAGTATTGATTACGAGGTTGCTGGTGCGCTGCCCGGTGGCTCGGTGCTTGCAGGCATTGCACGGGCCTGGGTTAGCGCGGCATCAAGCTCGTCCAGGCGCGGCGCCTCGGGCTCAAGCGTGCGTGCGGCGGCGATTTCGGCCTCGGCCATGTTGAGTTCGCCCAGGTCGATCAGCGTACCTGCGCGGTTGCGGCGCCACATTGCAACATCGGGCTGAAGCGCGATGGCTTGCTCAAAGGCTGCCAGGGCTGCCGCTTTGTCGTTGGCGTCTCCGTGGGCATTGCCCAGGCGGTTATAAGTGTCGGCGAGGTACGCGCGCAGGTCATCCCACCCGACGCCAGGGGTCGCAGCGAACTCTGGCGCGAGCAGGGCCGCGCCGGCCTCGGCGGCGGCCTGCCACAGCTGTACATCGTTGGATTGTTCGGCGGCCTGGTATGCCTGCTGGTAGCGTTCAAAAGCGCGCTGCAATTCCGCAACGCGCGACATTTGGCCCGAGCGCAGCCAATCTAATCCATCGAGGCGCTGGCGCAGTCCTTCGGCCAGATCGCGGTTGCCCGATTGCTCGGCCTGGCGGATCTGTGTTTCGACAAAGGCAGTAAAGCTGCCTTCTAGCTCCGGCGGTAGTGATTGCCAGAAGCCGGCTAGAGCATCCTGATTGCCGACGGCGATGAACGCCTGGAGCAGTTTGTTCAGGCTGGCTTGCGCGCGCTGCTCGTGATGCGCTGCCAGGAATGCCTCGAACTCTTCGCGAAGCTGCGCGTCGGCGTCGAGGGCGCGGCGTAGGCTTGCTTCGTCGGTGGCGCCGGCGGCCACGAGGCGGGCCGCGAGGCCGTCGGGAAGCGTGACAGATGCTGGCTCGGTTGTGTCGGCGGGGCGCGTTGAGGCTGAGGCGTGCCCCTGGCGGGCCTGCGCGATGAGCTGATCGATTTGAGCAAGCAGCTCGTGGATCCCACGCGCGCGAAAAAGCTCGCGTGCGCGCTCGAGATAGCCAAGCGCCTCGGCATGCTTGCCGCGCTGCAGCAGGGCGATACCGTAGTTGCCAAGATCGGCGCCTTCACCATACACATCGTCGATTTCACGGCGTATATGGAACGCTTGATCGAGCAGCTGCTCGGAAGCTTGCACATTGCTATCGAGCAGCAAGCGGCTTTGTGCCGCGAGCACATTCGCTTCGCCGAGACGATCGCCAATCTCGCGGTAGAGGGCGAGGGCCTGCGTGTAGCTGGTCAGCGCGGCATCGCGATCATCTCGAAACTGCTGGACATCGCCGATCGCCTGGAGCACATTCGCTTCGCCGAGATTTGCGCCAATCTCGCGGTAGAGGGCGAGGGCCTGCGTGTAGCTGGTCAGCGCGGCATCGCGATCATTCCGGAAACTGCTGGACATCGCCGATCGCCTGGAGCACATTCGCTTCGCCGAGACGATCGCCAATCTCGCGCAGAGGGCGAGGGCCTGCGTGTAGCTGGTCAGCGCGGCATCGCTGTGTTTGCGTGAAACTGCTGGACATCGCCGATCGCCTTTTGCACATTCGCTTCGCCGAGACGATCGCCAATCTCGCGGTAGAGGGCGAGGGCCTGCGTGTAGCTGGTCAGCGCGGCATCGCTGTGTTTGCGAAACTGCTGGACATCGCCGATCGCCTGAGCAATATTCGCTTCGCCGAGATTTGCGCCATCCCGCGGTAGAGGGCGAGGGCCTGCGCTGGTCAGCGCGGCATCGCCGCTGTGTTTGCGAAACTGCTGGACATCGCCGATCGCCTTTTGCACATTCGCTTTGCCGAGACGATCGCCAATCTCGCGGTAGAGGGCGAGGGCCTGCGTGTAGCTGGTCAGCGCGGCATCGCTGTGTTTGCGAAACTGCTGACATCGCCGATCGCCTTTTGCATTACTCGCTTCGCCGAGATTTGCGCCAATCTCGCGGTAGAGGGCGAGGGCCTGCGTGTAGCTGGTCAGCGCGGCATCACCGGCGGATCATCCTGAAACTGCTGGACATCGCCGATCGCCTGGAGCATATTCGCTTCGCCGAGATTTGCGCCAATCTCGCGGTAGAGGGCGAGGGCCTGCGTGTGGCTGGTCAGCGCGGCATCGCGATCATCTCGGAAACTGCTGGACATCGCCGATCGCCTGAGCACATTCGCTCGCCGAGACGATCGCCACAACTTCGCGGTAGAGGGCGAGGGCCTGCGTGTAGCTGGTCAGCGCGGCATCGCTGTGTTTGCGAAACTGCTTGACATCGCCGCCGATCGCCTTTTGCACATCTGCTTCGCCGAGACGATCGCCAATCTCGCGGTAGAGGAAGCAGGCCTGCGTGTAGCTGGTCAGCGCGCATCGCGGGATCATCTCGAAACTGCTGGACATCGCCGATCGCCTGAGCACATTTGCTTCGCCGAGATTTGCGCCAATCTCGCGGTAGAGGGCGAGGGCCTGCGTGTAGCTGGTCAGCGGCATCGCGATCATCCTGAAACTGCTGGACATCGCCGATCGCCTGAGTACATTTGCCGCCGAGACGATCGCCAATCTCGCGGTAGAGGGCGAGGGCCTGCGTGTAGCTGGTCAGCGCGGCATCGCGATCATCTCGAAACCGCTGGACATCGCCGATCGCCTGAGCACATTCGCTTCGGCTGCGCGATCATGGAGGCGCCATGCTGCCGCCAGCGCGTGTTGTAGGCGCCTGATATCGCTGGCAATCTTTGTTCACTGTGAGCGTCCAGTAGTGTTGCCAAGCCGGCCCGTGGCTCAAGTCAGGCAGCTGCGTTCAGTTTGTTCATTTGTGTACTTCAGTCGAGGAAGCGGCGCTGGTTGGGCTGCTCGATCGCGAGTAGCTGGCGCCCTTCGGCGCTTCGCCATGCCCGCTGATCTGCGTATCGACATCGCCGATAAAGCGATGGAAATATTCCAGCGCAGCTGGGGCATACTGGTCATTAAATCCGGCTGCTGGTGCCCTTCGCATACCAGCGAGCCGGCTCGGGTAGAATAAAGCGCCGATACACTGTGTGGTCATCAGCTGCTGCTCCGAATGCGAGAGGGTCTTCACGCCGCTCGGCCAGGGCATAGCGTCAACGTCTCTAGAAGGTCATCACCTTCGGTGCCAAGAATGGCGCGGGCCGCCGTGCGGCTAAGCCCGGCTGGGAACAACGCTAGCACCGGCAGCAGCCGAGCAAAGCCGCCAAAGGTAGAGCCTGATATGACAGGTTAAGCGTTGCTACCAGGCTGGTCTCGCGATTAGCTTGCTCGCCCGGTACTGCATTGGAACGTGTGGTTGCTTGCGTGAAGCTTGAACCAGGCCGGCGATGCCGCAGCCTTGCTGCTGCAGACAGGGCGGCGGCCAGGCGTATGGGGAAAGGGGTAGCCGTCGAGCAGCTGCAGCAGCTCGGCAGCGCTGCGCGATCAACGTCGAACTTGCCCCAGCTATCCGGCGGCGCGTAGCTGCGAAATGCAACAAGGCTTCTTCGGGCACGAGCCGGGGTAATAGAATGGTGCGATGGACAATCTGCTGTGTAACTGAATGCCGGCTTGTCAGCAGCAGGCGCAGGCGCAAGGCGCGTGTACCTAGCAGCCGCCGAAGTATATCCGTGAGGCCTTGTGGGGTCGGCCTCGATCAATGCGTCGACATCGTCGTGGAGGATGAGTAGCATATGCAGATCGCGCGGTGCCTGGGCCAGCGATGTTACTTTCGGCGATTTTCGCCTGGTCGCCAGCTACAATGTGCGCCTGGTCGGTCAGGGCGCGAGCAATCGCACCGGTGCGCATCGGTGGCACGCTGCACAGCGCGCAGCTCCACTTCAGCACTACGCCGCCGTCGGGCTAAAGCGCGCGCGCCGTGCTGCCAGCGGCCGGCAGCCTCGGCGAGGGCGGTTTTGCCTGATGCCGCCAAATCCGGTAATACTGACGCAGCGGTGGCTGCGCAAACAGCCCAGGATATATGGCACCCTGCGCTGGCGCCGAACAGATTGCGCCGCGTGGTCGTCTGCGTTGACTGTGCGTCATTCTGACAAGGGCTGGCGAAAGCGAGCCTCGCCCTGAGGAAGATCGCGCGCGAGCGGCGCTGCGTGAGCCTGATCATTAATTGGAAGGCAATACGCTGGAATCCCGGTAGCGCTCTCGGCAAGGTTCACCGGCTGCAGGGTGTGCGGATCGAGGATCTTCCGCAGCGCGTCGTCTGGAGCGCACCGCCTGAACTGCCCGATCAAAAAGCCTTCCTGCACTGCGCCCGCTCAGCAGTACACTGTAGAAGCAGCGAGCGAGCGCTTGCGCCGCAAGGTCGAGGATGGCGTCGTCGGCATTGATTGCGACGACATGCGCAACGCCGCGCCCGATCAAAGCTGCGGCGAGACCTTCCGAGTGGCAGGCGCTGAGAAACGCCAGGCGATAGCGGATGTGGGGCCAAGCAGAGCGCCAAGCTCGGCGGCATCGACCAGGCGGGCGTTGCTGTCGGCAGGCCGCCATAAGCGCGCGGCGCCATCGGCGCTCCCGGCACCGTGGCCGCTTTGAAAATGTACAAGGCCTGAAGCTGCCCTGCACACTGCCAAAGGCGCGGCCAGTTCTCGTGGTGGTGATCTCGGTCTGGATATCGATGGCGACTGGCGTGTCGGCAAGTTTGCACGCCTCGATAACTTCCTTCAAGCTCGCGCACAGTATTCAACGGTTGGATCGGCAAAGCCTCGCCTTCGGCCCGGCGCCGTACAAGTGGCGCTGCGATCAGGCGAGCATGCGTAAAGGGCGGGTGCTGGCCTGTGTGCTCATACCGCTCTGTTGATATTAGCGAGTCAGGATGTGGCGCAGCCAGGCTTCGATCTCTTGCGTGCTCTGAACACGCGAAAGATTAAGCTCGGGCTGATCGGTCGGAACAGCGTGACATCGGGGATAATGCGCCGCGCTTGTGCAACGCGCGCGCTCCAGCCATAGATCATGCCGGCCAGCGTCACGATATTGATGATTGCGCCGGCGGCATCGCCGGCCTATTGACAACGGCAAAGATCGCGTCGATCGGGTCTTTTTTCGGCGATTTGTAACGCAGCCACGGTTTGCAGCGCGAAGCGATCAGCGTCTCACGATCGCTCGCCGGCAGAGAAGCCGGAAGTGTAACGCGGAATGGTGTGAGCTGTTCCATGCGACGGCTCCTTGCACCAGCCGACAAACTGTGTTGTCGGCGCTATCGGTCATTGTATCCTGGTACGCGTTCAGAAAGGTTGCGACGTTGCGCCGATCTAAACGCATACCGCGCCGTATGGCTGCGTGGTCGCGGCGCCCTGGCAGCGGGGTTGTGAAATATCCTGTTTTTTACTAAACGCACCAAAGAGAATTTTAGTATATGCGGCGGGCCAGCTTGGTACGCTGTGAGCGCAGCGAAGCACCACGCGCGGTTGCAAGAGTTTCTTCCTTCGGCTGAACAGGTGCTGTATTGTGGGGTTCGGGGCGGCGAAGCCACTCCCCTGAATTTCTTTGTGTGATGACCAAGCTCGGCTTCGCCGGGCAGGGCATCACAACAAGAATGCTAGTTATTGCGCGGGGGATGTCGCTCGGCGGGTGCGGAATGATTGTCGCCGGGCGGGGAATGCAAGTCGCCGGGCGGGGAATGTCGCCGGGCGGGGAGTGCAAGTCGCCGGGCGGGGGAGTGCTAGTCGTGGCGCAGGGAATGCAAGTCGCCGCGCGGGGGATGTCGCCGGCGGGCATGGAATGATTGTCGTGCGCAGGGAATGCAAGTCGCCGCGCGGGGGATGTCGCTCGGCGGGCATGGAATGCAAGCCATGGCGCGGGGAATGCAAGTCATGGCGCGGGGAATGCAAGTCGCCGCGCGGGGATGCCGCCCGGCGGGCGGAGTGCAAGTCGTGGCGCGGGGAATGCAAGTCGCCGGGCGGGGATGTCGCTCGGCGGGCATGGAATGGTTATGGCGCGGGGAATGCAAGTCGCCGCGCGGGGAATGCAAGTCGCCGGGCGGGGATGTCGCTCGGCGGGCATGGAGTGCTAGTCGTGGCGCGGGGAATGCAAGTCGCCGCGCGGGGGATGTCGATCGGCGCCGCGCAATGGTGGCCCGCTTTGTGCAGCGCCAAACCCCGCAAACTATGATAGAGTCACACCATGCCTACTACGATGATTGGAGCCGCCGTGACGAAGCATATGCGGGTGATGCTGGAAATCGGGCCGAGAGGCAAGAAGGTTGTGGCGGTGGCGCCGGATTGGCCCGGCCTCGCGCGCGGGGCGGCGACCGAGCAGGACGCGATTGAGCGCCTGCGATCCTACGTTCCGCGCTATGCGGCGGTGGCCGAGCTGGCCGGGATGCTGGCCAAGTTCGCGGCGATCAGCGGCGTCGAGGTCGCCGAGCGCTATCCCGGCACTGGCTCCACCGACTTCTGGGGCATCTCGTTCGGGTTTTCGAGCATCGACCAGCAGGCCGTGCCGGGCGCGGCGCTCGAGCGCGAGCTGAGCCTGATGCGCGCGAGCTGGGCGTTTTTCGACGCTGTGCGCGCGCGCGTGTCGGCCGAGATGCAGCGCGGCCCGCGCGGCGGAGGGCGCGATCGCGACCATATCGTTCGCCATACGTTTGCCGCAGAGCAGGACTGGGCGAGGAAGCTGGGCGTGCTCACGCCTGCCGAGGCAATGCTCACCGCCGAGGGGTTGAGCGCGCACCGCGACGCCTATTGCGGCGCCATTCGCGCGCTGCATGCCCAGGGCAAGCTGGCCCGCACGTGGCCGCTGCGCTACCTCATCCGCCACACCGTGTTTCACACGCTCGATCACGCCTGGGAGATGCAAGACAAAGATCTGAGCGCCAAGCCAGCCTGAGGCTACGCGCGCCCGCGACGATGCTTATCGTCGCACAGCACACCACACCCAACGCAAACATCGCACCAAATTTGGTATGATATGCTTTTCAAATTCAGGACAAACGCGGTCGCCTGCGCTATCGGCTCCTTCTGCCTGCGGCAGCATGGTACTTCGCTTTCGTTTGTGCTGAGATGTTGGCGCTTTGCGCCAACATCTCAGCACCATCCATGAAAAAGTATCGCTCTGCCGAAGCGCGAAGGCCGCAGGGGAAGCGCCGCGTACATTCTGTGAGCTACCGACAACAGGAGAACGAGACTATGAGCAGCGCGTGGATGGAATTCAAGGCCGAGGTGATTGCCCAGTACCAGGAGCAGAAGGCCATGGCCGAGGCAGCCTTGGGCCGCGTCGACGACGAGGCATTTTTCACTCAGCTGAAAGAAGGTGGCGACGATCACACCAACAGCATTGCGATCCTGGTCAAGCACATCGGCGGCAACTTCATCTCGCGCTGGACTGATTTCCTGACCAGCGATGGCGAGAAGGCCGATCGCCAGCGCCCGCGCGAGTTTGTGCACGAGGGCGGCGACACCCGGCAGCAGATCATGGCCCGCTGGGATGCCGGCTGGCAGCGCCTGTTCGCCACGCTCGAGGCGCTCACCGACGACGACTTTGCCCGCACGGTCTACATTCGCGGCGAGGCGCACAGTGTCGTGAAGGCCATCCTGCGCAACCTGCTCCACGCAACACATCATATTGGCCAGATCGATCTGCTGGCGACGGCGCTGCACGATCGGGAAGGCGCGGCCTGACGCTGAGCGTGGCAGGCTCGCAACTTTGCGCGAGCGGAAATGTTTGCGGATGCAACAAACTGCGGCGCGAGGGAGTGCTCCTCGCGCCGCGTAACTGCGATAGGAAGTGTGCCGGCGGTCACGCGCCCGCGCCGTCGCCGCTCAGCCGGAACGGCGCGATCTGCGCGGCGATTGCGGCAGGAACGCGCCCGCTGATGCGCGTGCCGTCGGCCTCGTACTGCTCGGCATCGACGACGCCGCGCTGGTGCCACAGCGCCACTAGGTCGTTGCGCTTGTAGGGGATGAACGCCTCGATCGGGCGCATGCGCTGGCCCAGCGTCTCCTCGATCCGGCCCAGCAGCGCCTCGAGGCCCCAGCCGCGCTGCGCCGACACCGCCACGTAGTCGTCGGGCAGCCCCAGCTCGCCGGCCAGCCGCCCAACCTCGCGCTCATCCACGCCGTCCATCAGGTCGACCTTGTTGAGCACCGTGATCACCGGCCGGTGGTCGGCGCGCAGCTCCTTGAGCGTTTCGAGCACCGTGTCGGTCTGCTGCGCGGCGTTCTTGTGGGTGATGTCGAGCACGTGCAGCAGCACGTCGGCCTCGCGGATCTCTTCGAGCGTGGCGCGGAACGCGGCGACGAGCTGCGTCGGCAGCTTCTGAATAAAGCCGACCGTGTCGGTAAGCAGCGCCTGCTGGCCGCCGGGCAGCCCGATCTGGCGCGTGGTCGGGTCGAGCGTGGCGAACAGCCGATCCTCGGCGCGCACATTCGCGCCCGAGAGCGCGTTCAGCAGCGTGCTCTTGCCGGCGTTGGTGTAGCCCACCAGCGCGACGATCGGCACGCCGCTTTTGCGGCGGCGCTCGCGGTACTGCTCGCGGTGGCGGTGTACTTCTTCGATCTGGCGCTCGAGCAGCGCGATGCGGTGGCCGATCATGCGCCGATCGAGCTCGAGCTGCGTCTCGCCGGGGCCGCGCAGGCCCACCACGCCGCCGGCCGAGGCGCCGCCGCCGCCGGCCTGGCGCTCGAGGTGCAGCCACTGGCGGCGCAGGCGCGGCAGCAGGTACTTGTACTGCGCCAGCTCGACCTGGATGCGGCCCTCGTGGGTGTGCGCGTGGGTCGCGAAGATGTCGAGGATCAGGCCGGTGCGGTCGAGCACCTGCACCTTGAGCGTTTCTTCGAGGTTGCGCGTCTGCGCCGGCGTCAGCTCGTCGTCGAAGATCACCAGGTCGTATTTCAGCTCGTCGCGCAGCGCGGCCACCTCTTCGGCCTTGCCCGGCCCGATGAAATGCTTGGGGAACTGCTGCTTGAGGCGCTGGTAGGTGCTGCCGACGACGTCGAGGCCGGCGGTATCGGCCAGCAGCGCCAGCTCTTGCAGCGAGTCTTCGGCGCTCCACGGGCTGCGCCCGCCCGTCAGCTCGGCGCCCACCAGAAAGGCGCGCTCGCGTGGCGCGCTGGTGGCGTGCAGCTTCTTGCCGTCGGCCGTGGTTTGGATGGTCTGCTCTTCGATCGTTTTACTCCTTAGGTTTGGCGCCAGCCAGAAGCGTTTGGGCGCGGTAGATCGCCCAGTTTGCTGCGCTTCAGACACAAACGCCCCGGCCGATGGCCGGAGCGCGCAATTCGTTTTGCTCGGTTGAAAGCGGATCGACGCTGGCCGCGATTGTGTGTGTGCTGTGGCCTGTATTGTAGCACGCCGGTTTGAACCCGGCAAGCCGGCCGCGCGCCGCGTGGCCGCAAGCCTGCTACAATACACGCCTGCATTCGCCCACCAGCAAAGCGGAGAACCACCATGAAAGTGCTCTTCATCGGCGGCACCGGCCTGATCAGCACCGCCTGCACGCGCCTGGCCGCCGAGCGCGGCATCGAGCTGTTTGTGCTCAATCGCGGCAGCCGCGCCGGCCTGCCGCCCGGCGCCACCAACCTCGTCGCCGATATTCGCGACGCCGACGCCAGCGCGCGCGTGCTGGCCGGCCACCACTTCGACGCCGTGGTCGACTGGGTGGCCTTCACGCCCGCCGACATCGAGCGCGACATCGAGCTGTTTCGCGGCAGAGCCGGCCAGTACATCTTTATCAGCTCGGCCAGCGCCTACCAGCGGCCGGTCGGGCACTTTCTGATCACCGAGAGTACGCCGCTGGCCAACCCGTTCTGGGATTACTCGCGCAACAAGATCGCCTGCGAAGAGCGGCTGATGCGCGCCTACCGCGACGAGGGCTTCCCTTTCACGGTGGTGCGCCCCTCGCTGACCTACGGCGACACGCAGATCCCGCTGGTGGTGAATAGCTGGCAGCTGCCCTACACCGCGATCGCGCGGCTGAAGCAGGGCAAGCCGCTGATCATCCCCGGCGACGGCACCTCGCTCTGGACGATCACGCACAACACCGACTTCGCCAAGGGCTTTGTCGGGCTGCTCGGCCACCAGCAGGCGATCGGCCACGCCTTCCATATTACCTCCGACGAGGTGCTGACCTGGGATCAGTTCTATGCCGCCGTCGCCGCCGCCGCCGGGCTCGAGCTGAAGGCCGTGCATATCGCCTCGGATTTCATCGCCGCGTGCCTGCCGGATATGCGCGGCAGCCTGGTGGGCGACAAAGTCACCAGCGTGGTGTTCGACAACAGCAAGATCAAGCGCTTTGTGCCGGATTTTTGCGCCACCACGCCGTTTGCGCAGGGCATCAAGCGCACGCTGGCCTGGTTCGAGGCCGACGCGGCGCGCCAGCAGGTCGACGCTGCGGCCGACGCGCAGTGGGATCGGCTGATCGACGCCTACGAGCGCGGCCTGCGCGCCGCCGTCGCGCAGTTTGCCGGGTAGCACACGTAGGCTGCGCGAGCTGCGATCGAGCCAAGCGCCGCCGCGCGCCTGGCCGTGGTGGCGCATGCCTCAGGGTGCGGCGGCAGGTGTGTTGCTGCCCTGAGGCATGCGCCCGCGCCGGGGCCGGCACGGCATTGCTGCGTCGCCAGGCGCCTGCGCGCGGGCAAACCGGCACGCCGGCGACAGATCGAGTATAATGCGGTAGATCGGATGTGCGACTAACAGAGGTGACCCATGCCAAACCAACGGCCGCTGCTGGCTCTGATCGACGGCCACGCCCTGGCATTTCGCGCGTTCCACGCGCTCTCCAAGGTTGGCCTGCGCGCCTCGACGGGCGAGCCGACATACGCCGTGTACGGGTTTATCTCGATCTTGCTCAACGCCATCCACGAGCACCACCCGCGCTATGTCGCGGTGTCGTTCGACATTGGCCGCACCTTCCGCGACGACCTGTACGCCGAGTACAAGGCCGGCCGCGCCGAAACGCCCGACGAATTCCATCCGCAGCTCGCGCGCATCCGCCAGCTGCTCGCCGCCTTCAACATCCCGATCTACACCTACGATGGCTACGAGGCCGACGACGTGATCGGCACGCTGGCGCGCCAGGCCAGCGCCGCCGGCGTCGATACCATGATCCTCACCGGCGACACCGACACGCTCCAGCTGGTCGACGACCACGTCAGCGTGCTGCTGGCCAACCCGTACGTGCAGAAGGGCAAGAACACCGTGCTGTACGACGAGGCCCAGGTGCGCGAGCGCTACAACGGCCTGGCGCCGTCGCAGCTGGCCGACCTGCGCGGCCTCAAGGGCGACACTTCCGACAACATCCCCGGTGTCAAGGGCATTGGCGAGGCCGGCGCAATCGCGCTGCTCAAGCAGTTCGGCACCGTCGAGAACCTGTACGACAACCTTGGCGAGGCGCCGAATCGCTTCAAGAAGGCGCTCGACGGCCAGCGCGAGGCCGCCGAGTTTAGCAAACGCCTGGCGACGATCGTCTGCGATGTGCCGGTGACGCTCGAGTTGCGCGCCGCCGAGCTGCGCGACTACGACCGCAGCCAGGTGATCGCGCTGTTTCAGGAGCTTGAGTTCGGCGCAAGCCTGGTGAAGCGCCTGCCCACCACCGGCAGCGCGATCGAAGAGGCCGAGCTGCCGGGAACCACGAACGCCGAAGAACCGAAGACCAAGGACGAAGAAAGCGCTTCGTCCTTGGTCTTCGGCCCTTCTTCGCCGTCTGCCGACGGCAGCCCGCAGCAGCTGGCGATGTTCGACATGCCGGCGGTGCCGCAGGCCCGCCCGGCGGCGCTGGCGAGCATGCCCGGCGCCGATGGCCGCACCGCGCTCGGCGACTACCGCGCCGTCACCAGCGAAGCGCAGCTCGCCGAGGTGCTGGCCGCGCTCGGCCAGAGCGCCGGCTTCGCCTTCGACACCGAGACGCTCGGCACGCGCGCGGTGCAGGACGACATCGTCGGCATCTCGGTGGCGGTGGCGCCGGGCCAGGCGTGGTACATCCCATTCGGCCACCGCGGCGCCGAGCAGCTGCCGCGCGAGCGCGTGCTCGGCGCGCTGCGGCCGTTCTTCGCCGACGCGCGCCTGCCCAAGTATGGCCACAACGCCAAGTTCGACATCGAAACGCTTGAGCACGCCGGCGTGCCGGTCGAGGGCGTCGTGTTCGACACCATGCTGGCGGCCGCGCTGCTCGACAAGCGCCGCGGCCTGAAAGAGCTGTCGTTCTACGAGCTGAAGCTGCCCGAGCCGATGACCGACATCGAAGAGCTGATCGGCAAGCGCGGCAAGAACCAGCTGACCTTCGCCGACGTGCCGCTCGACGCCGCCACGCCCTACGCCGCCGCCGACGCCGACATGACCATGCGGCTGGTGCAGGCGCTGGCGCCGCAGCTGGCCGAGCAGGCCAAAGTCGCTGAGCTGTACCAGAAGCTCGAGATCCCGCTCATCCCCGTGCTCGTGCGCATGGAGCAGGCCGGCATCGGGCTCGACGTGCCGTTTATGCGCGAGCTTGGCCGGCGCATGGGCGACGACCTGGTGCGGCTCGAAGACCAGATCTACGGCTTCAACGACGGCCTGAAGTTCAATATCAACTCGGGCGATCAGCTGAGCGACCTGCTGTTCAACAAGCTGGGCATGCCCACCGCCGGCCTCGAAAAGACCAAGACCGGCCGCTACTCGCTCACGGCCAGCGTGCTCGAAAACCTCGCCGGCAAAAGCCAGCACCCGGTGATCGACCTGATCTTGCGCTACCGCCAGCTCACCAAGCTCAAGTCGACGTATGTCGACGCGCTGCCCGAGCTGGTGAATCCCGAGACCGGGCGCGTGCATACCACCTACAGCCAGCTTGGCGCCGCCACCGGCAGGCTCTCGTCCAACGACCCGAACCTGCAAAACATCCCGACGCGCACCGACGAGGGCCGCGAGATCCGGCGCGGCTTTGTGGCCACGCCCGGCTGCGTGTTCGTCGCCGCCGACTACTCGCAGATCGAGCTGCGCGTGCTGGCACATATCACCCAGGATCCGAACCTGGTGCAGGCCTTCAGGGAAGACCAGGACATCCACGCCGCCACTGCCGCGCAGCTGTTCGGCGTGCCGATCGAGAAGGTCGATAAGAACCAGCGGCGGATCGCAAAAACCACGGTCTTCGGCGTGATCTACGGCATCAGCGCGTTTGGCCTGGCGGCGCGCACCAGCCTGAGCCGCAGCGAGGCCCAGCAGCTGATCGACGCGCTGTTCGCGCGCTTCCCCGGCCTGCGCGACTACATCGACAGCACGCTTGAAGAGGGCCGCCGCGAGGGCTTTGTGCGCTCGCTGTTCGGCCGCCGGCGCTACATGCCCGATCTACGCACCAGCGGCCCGCGCCGCCAGGCCGCCGAGCGCGAGGCGATCAACGCGCCCATCCAGGCCACCGCCGCCGACATCATGAAGATCGCCATGATCCGCGTCGACGACGAGCTGCGCCGCCGCAAGCTGGCCACGCGCATGCTGCTGCAGGTGCACGACGAGCTGATCTTCGAAGTGCCGCACGCCGAGGTCGACGAGGTTGTGGCGCTGGTGTGCGACCACATGCAGGGCGCGTATGCGCTGCGCAGCGAGAAGACCGGCAACGAAGTGCCGCTCAAGGTCGACCTCGAGATGGGGCCGAACTGGGAAGAGATGCACGAGATCGCGAACAGCTAATACCAGCTCGTTTCATCACACGAGAAACGCGGTGCCCTCCCGCGTGGCAGGTTTGGCGGGCGCAAGCCCTCCCACATCACTCTTTTGCTGGTCGCGGCCACTGGCGTGGCCGCGACCAGCCAAAAAGGAAGTTTTCGGCGGCGGCAAAGCTGCCCCGAACCTGCACCATACAGCAGCCCTGCGCCACACGAGAATCCTACACACCCTCCCAACTGTTCCGCGTATCCGCGCCGCCCGCCCGCCCGTTATATCTACAGCTACGCAGGCACGCTGCGCTCCAGCCGTCGTGTCGGGTTGGAACGCGGCACGGTGTCTTTCGCATCGTCTTCGCCAGCTACATCCGACAACCGCATACATCCAGCCCGGCCACGTCGCCGGCGCTGCTGAAGAGACATCGAGGTATGCCATGAACGCATCGCACTCAGTACTCGATCAGATCGACCCTGTGTCGTTGCCGAAGTATGCTATGATTGCATCGCACCCCTTCCTGAAGCAGATCGATCACGTTGGGATTCGCGCCGACGACGCGCTGCGGCTGTTTCAATTCCTGACGCAAGCGCTGGGGTTTCCCGCCGTGGCGCCGTTCGCCGAGTACGCCGGCTATAGCTCCGGGCGCGTCTCGCTCGGCAACATGGCGCTCGAGGTGATCAGGCTCGGCACGGCGGCACGCTCGGCGCTGGCCCAGTCGAACCCCGCGCACTACCAACTCCTGAGCTTTCTCTCGCTCTCGCGCCCGCTGACGCGGCTGCTGCCCGAGCTTGAGCGGCGGCACCTGCGCCACAGCGGCGTCATCCCATTCTTCACGCCCGCCCCCGAGGGCCAGGAGCCGATCAAGCTGTGGGAGCGCATCTACCTGGGCGATCTGCTGGGCGAGAATGTCTGGCAGCGCGCGCTGTTCTCGCTGATGCGCCAGGCGCCCAGTACACCGGCCGGGCAGGCGCGCCTGAGCAGCCGGATCGCCCACGCACTGCTGGCGCACGCCTCGGGGCGCAGCATGCTCTCGCTCACCGGCTACTACCACAATGGCGCCAGCCTCGTCGCCGACGGCCAGGGCATGGCGCACCACCGCCACGGCGGGCGGATCGGCCTCGAAGGCGTGAGCGAGGTGGTGATCGGCGTGCCAAACCTGATTAAATCCACCGGCGATTGGGTGCAGCTGCTGCAGCCGCTGGTGCCCGGCGACGACGGCCTGTGGCGGGTTGGCGCGGGGCCGGCCATCCGGCTGCGCACCATGGCCCGGCACTGCATCGCCACGCTGGTGCTGAAGGTCGCCTCGCTTGAGCAGGCCCAGCGCGGGCTGCGCGCGCTGCACGCCCCGATGCAGGTCTCGTTCGACCGCGTCTCCTTCTCGATCCCCGGCTCGCCCGGCGTGACATTCGAGCTGACCGAGTAGCGAGATATGTTACAATGCGTGGGTGCTGATGGCCGTGTATGACAAGACGCGCAGGGGATCAGGGCTCATGCAAATCGTCGACCCGCTGGAACAGATCGTGCCGCGCGATCGCGCTGCCCACCAGCCTGCCCGGCCGGTGATCTCGATCGTCGGGCCGGTGTACAACGAAGAGGCGCTGCTCGAAGAGTTCTGCGACCGAACGATCGCCGTGCTTGAAGCCTTCGGCGAGCCGTTCGAGCTAGTGCTGGTGAACGACGGCTCGCGCGACCGCTCGCCCGAGATCCTGCGCCGGGTGCACCAGCGCGACGCGCGCGTCAAGGTGATCAACTTCTCGCGCAACTTTGGCCTGCAGGCCGCGCTCACGGCCGGGCTCGACCACGCGCGCGGCGACGCGATTGTGGTGATGGATACCGACCTGCAGGATCCGCCCGAAGTGGTGCCGCGCCTGGTCGAGCAGTGGCGCGCGGGCTACCAGATGGTGTACGCCCAGCGCGCCGAGCGCGCCGGCGAGACGTGGTTCAAGAAAGCCACCGCCTCGGCATTCTACCGCCTGATTGCCAAGATCACGAACATCCAGATTCCCGTCGACACCGGCGAGTTCCGCCTGATGGATCGCAAGGTGGTCGACGCGATCATCCAGATGCGCGAGTACAACCGGTTTATGCGCGGCCTGTCGGTGTGGGTCGGCTACCGCCAGACGGGCATCAGCTACGAGCGCGACGCGCGCAAGGCCGGCGAGACGAAGTTCTCGCTGAGCAAGATGGTGCGCCTGGCGCTCGACGGCATCACTAGCTTCTCGTACCTGCCGCTGCAGCTGGCCACCTACTTCGGCTTTATCGTGGCGCTGATCAGCCTGATCTTTCTGCTGGCCGTGATCGTGATGCGGCTGGCCAACCCCAGCAATCCACCATTCTACGGCCAGGCCTCGACGCTGGTGAGCGTGCTGTTCATCGGCAGCATCCAGCTGATCTTCCTCGGCATCATCGGCGAGTACCTCGGCCGGATCTACGACGAAGTCAAGCGCCGCCCGCTGTATATCGTGGCCGAGGAGCTTGGCTTCGAGCAGCCGCCGGAGGCGTAGCACGAGGCTGCCGGGTGCACGTCAGCAAGGAGGTGCGCGGTGCCTACCCACAGGACGCCGACATTTGCGTTCATGGTCGCCGACGAGCTGCCCGAGCTGGCCGATATGATGCGGCGCAGCTTTCTGGCGGAGTTTCGGCGCGCCGAGGCCGCCGGCGAGGCCGAGCTGGCCCCGTACATGAGCAGCGACACCTTTTTCCACCGCTGGCTGTTTGGCTGCGTCGACATCGACCGCTACACCATTCGCGACGGCGGCCAGGCGATCGTCGGCGGGATGGTCGTGTGGCGCTTCGAAGATGCCTACAACGTCCTCGGGCTGCTGTTCATCGACCCGGACTGGCAGGACGCCGGGGTCGGCCGCCGCGCCTGGCAGTTCCTCGAGGCCACCTACCCCGACACGGCGCGCTGGAGCCTGCGCACCCCCACCTGGTCGGGGAAAAACCGCTACTTCTACGAGCGCGTCTGCGGCTTCCAGCGCGTGGGCGAGAGCCAGGGCCAGGCTGAGTATGAAAAAGTGCCGCGCGTGCTACAATAGCGCGCGACCGACCGCCATACCAGTGAGGCCACGCCGATGACTGCTCAGGACGCGGGGACATTCCTGACCCGCATTTTAGATCACAAGCGCGCCGAGGTGGCGCTGCGCCGCGCCCAGGTGCCGCAGCACGAGCTGGTGGCGCGCATTGCCGCAGCTCCGCCCGTCCGCCCGCTCGACGCGGCGCTGCGCCGGCCGGGCAGCGTCGCGCTGATAGCCGAGGTAAAAAAGGCCTCGCCGTCGAAGGGCGTGCTGATCGAGAATTTCGACCCGCTGGCGCTGGCAGGCACCTACGCCGCGCACGGCGCCGCCGCGATCTCGGTGCTCACCGACGAGCAGTTCTTCCAGGGCAGCCTCGAATATCTGCAACAGATTCGTACACTCATGCAGCCGGCAAGCGACCAAAGACCAAAGACCAAAGAAGATTCTGCTCTTGGTTCTTTGTCGTTGGTTCTTCGTCCGGTTCCGCTGCTGCGCAAGGACTTCATCATCGACGCCTACCAGGTGTACGAGGCGCGCGCGCACGGCGCCGACGCGCTGCTGCTGATTGTGGCAGCGCTGGCCGACGCGCCGCTGCGCGAGCTGCTGGCGCTGACGCACGCCCTGGGCATGCAGGCGCTGGTCGAAGTACACGACGAGGCCGAGCTGGATCGAGCGCTGGCGGCCGGCGCGCGCGTGGTGGGCGTGAACAACCGCGACCTGCACAGCTTTGTCACGTCGCTCGACACCACCCGGCGCGTGGCGGCGCGGCTGCCGGCCGCCGACCGGCCGCTGCTGGTGAGCGAGAGCGGCATCTTCACGCGCGAGCACGTCGCGCAGGTGCGCGACTGGGGCGCCGATGCCATTCTGGTGGGCGAGGCGCTGGTGAAATCGGCCGACATAGGCGCGCATGTGCGCGAGCTGGCCGGCATGGCGCGCTCGTAGCGCCGCACGCTCGCAGGCTGCGATCGGCAGGTGGCGGCGGGCTGCCTGCCGATTGCGTTGGCCGGCCGCGCGCCCTCGGCATTTCGGCCGAGCGCCGCCGTGACTTTCGGCACCCCCTCGATTAGCCCCTCTGGTACTACCGGCACGCGCCGCGCCGGCGTATGATTGCTCCATCGAACGCGACGCCGCGCCGCCACGGCGGCCCTGCGGCTGAAGGAGGAGCGACCCATGCCGGGCGAGCCAATAATCGAAATGACCGATCTTGAGGTGCGCTACCGCGACGTGCGCGCAGTAGCCGGGCTGAGCCTGTCGATCGAGGCGGGCGAAGTGTTCGGGCTGCTCGGCCCGAACGGCGCGGGCAAAACCAGCACGCTGGCGTGCATCGAAGGGCTGCGCCGGCCGCAGGCCGGGCGGGTGCGCGTGGCCGGCTACGACCTGCCGCGCGGCGCAGAGCAGATCAAGCGCGTGCTAGGCGTGCAGCTGCAGACGGCGGCAATGTTCCCCGAGCTGACGCTGGCCGAGCTGGTCGAGCTATACGCCGCGCTCTACGACCGCTTCCCGACACGCGCGCAGGTGGCGCAGATGCTCGAGCGCTTTGGCCTGGCGCAGAAAGCCAGGGCGCGCGCCGAGCAGCTATCGGGCGGGCAGCGGCAGCGCCTGGCGCTGGCGCTGGCGCTGGTGAACGACCCGCAGATCGTGCTGCTTGACGAGCCGACCACTGGCCTGGATCCGCAGTCGCGCCGCGGAGTGTGGGCGCTGGTGCGGCGCATGCGGGCCGAAGGCCGCACGGTGGTGCTGACGACGCACGCAATGGAAGAGGCCCAGGAGCTCTGCGACCGTGTCGGCATCATTCACGCCGGCAAGCTGGTGGCGCTTGGCACGCCGCGCGAGCTGATCGCGCGCCACGCGCCGCCGCTCGCGCCCGAGGAGGCCGCGCGCCGCCAGCCAAACCTCGAAGACGTATTCATCGCGCTCACTGGCAGCTCGCTGGCCGGCGGCCAGGACGCCCTGCAGGACGAAGAGGCCGCCTGGCTTGCCAGCGTAGCCTGAAGGCCGCGTATCTAAATATGCTTTTCGCTTGATCTCTTTAGGACTTATGCGGTTGCGTTGTTCGGCTCTCGAAGCAGTGCATTTCGCCTGCGGCAGCGTGGTACGTGCCGCTCATTGTGTGTGCGGTTTTCCGCGCGGAGCGCGGAAAAACCGCACACCGCTATCGATTGTGGCGCTGCGTGGCGAAGCCACGCAGCGCCACACAAAAAGAAATTCGGGAGCAGCGAAGCCGCCCCGAACCCCCACCACAGTCTAAGTAATCAAGCGAATTTGGTATAAACCGAGAAGAAAGGGCACATTGCAATGCGGCGCTTTTTTATTCTGGCCAAGGCCAACATGCTGATGAACCTGCGCAACCGCACGGCGCTGTTCTGGAACTTCGCCTTCCCGATCGGCCTGATCTTGCTCTACGGCGTGATCTGGCGCGAGCAGATCGCCTGGCTGACCGTCGGCATCGTGGTGCTCAACCTGATGTCGAGCGGGCTGCTCGGCGACTCGAGCCGGCTGGCCACGCTGCGCGAGCGCGGCGTGCTGTGGCGGGTACACGCCACCCCGCTGCCGGCCTGGCAGCTGATCGCCGCCTACGTGCTGGCGCGGCTGGTGCTGGTGCTCGGGCAGAGCGCGGTGATTGTGCTCACGGCGGTGCTGGTGTACGGCGCCAGCTTCACCTGGGCAGGCCTGGCCATGGCCCTGCCCTACGCGCTGGCCGGCGGCCTGGTGTTCCTGGTGATCGGCCAGCTGATCAGCGCGGTGGCGCCCACCGGCGGGGCCGCCGGCGCGATCGGCCAGGCGCTGTACTTCCCGCTGATGTTCGTCAGCAACCTGTTCATGCCGCTCGAGCTGCTGCCGCGCTGGCTGAGCAACATCAGCATCTGGACGCCCGCGACCATGCTGGTGGATCTGATCCGCCCGCGCATGCTGCCGATCCCGGCCGCGCAGGCGCCGCTTGTCGACCTGCTGGGGCTGCTGTGCTATGGCGCCGTGGCGCTGGTGCTGGCCGGCCGGCTGTTCCGCTGGGAGCAGCGCTAGCGCTCGGCGATGCTATACTACCGAGGACGTACGCGGCTGGCGCGCTCAGCCCTCGGCGGTGCGCTTCTGCAGTAGAAGTGGAACGGCGCAGCTTACTTGTGCGATCGCGCCTGGCGCCACGGCCGCTCGTGGCGCCAGGCGCGCGACCCGGCGCAGACAGACAGGGTGAAGTGATGGGCGAACGATCGATGCACCAACCGGGCTGGCTCGGCTGGTTTCTGGTCTTCTGGCGCTTCATGCTCTGGATCTCGCTGGCGGTGGCCACGTACCAGGCGCTGCACGACGACCCGGCGCTGCTGGGCAGCTGGCGCGGCGCAGGCATGCTCGGGCTGATCGGCGTGTTTCTGCTGGCGTACGAGCTGTTTGAGCGCAGCGACGCGCGCCGCACCGGGCGCTGGCCTGTTCCCTACCGCCAGGTGCTGATCTACATGAGCGTGCAGACGAGCTGCGCGCTGCTGCTGCTGCACTACTCGTCGGGGTTTGTGGGGGTGACGTTCGCGCTCATGGGCCAGGTGTTCGCGGCGGTCGAGCGCCGGCACTGGCTGGTGCCGATCGGCGCGCTGGGGGGGTGATCTGGGTGCCGATCGCCATCGACGAGGCGATCCGCGACGGCGACTGGGGCGCATTGGGCGGCTTTGTGCTGTTTGTGGCCGGCTGGGTCGGGCTTGCGCTGTTTATCGGCATGCTGTTCAACGAGCGCCACGAGCGCGAGCACCTGATCGCCGAGCTGCGCCGCGCCAAGGAGGATCTCGAGCGCTATGCGACCCAGGCCGAAGAGCTGGCCGCGCTGCGCGAGCGGGCGCGGCTGGCGCGCGACATGCACGACAGCCTGGGCCACGCCCTGGTGGTGGTGAATGTCCAGCTTGAGGCCGCTCAGCGCCTCTATGCCGTGGATCGGGCGCGCGGCGACGCGAGCCTGGCGGCCACCCGCGCGCTGGTGCGCGACACCATGGGCGAGCTGCGGCGCTCGCTGGCCGACCTGCGCGCCGAGCTGCCCGGCCTGGCGCACCTGCCCGCCGCGCTGCAAAGCGTCGCCGACGAGGTGCGCGCCCGCGGCGGCCTGCGTGTGAACTACGCGCCGCCGCGCGAGCTGCCGCCGCTGCCGCCGGCCACTGCCGAGGCGCTCTGGCGCGTCGCGCGCGAGGCACTGGCCAACGCCGAGCGCCACGCCGCTGCCGCCAGCGCCACCATTGCGCTCGAGCGCCACGGCGGCGCCCTGGTGCTGCGCGTGGCCGACGACGGCTCGGGCCTGAGCGCGGGAGCGCTGGCGCGGCCCGGCCACTACGGCGTGATCGGCATGCGCGAGCGCGTCGAGGCGCTGGGCGGAACATTTCGTATTGGCGAGCGGCCGGGCGGCGGCACGCTGGTTGAAGCACAGGTGCCACTCGTATGAGCAACCCACCCCAAACGGCCGAGCACGCGGGCGCCCCGGCCATCCGCGTGTTGATCGCCGAAGACCAGACGCTGATGCGCCACGGGCTGCGCACAATCCTCGAGCTCGAGCCGGGCTTCGCAGTGGCCGGTGAGGCCGCCGACGGCCAGCAGGCGATCGAGCGCGCGCTGGCGCTGCGGCCCGACGTAGTGCTGATGGATGTTCAGATGCCGCACGTGAACGGCGTGGCGGCCACCGCGCAGATCGCCGCCGCGCTGCCCGGCACGCGCGTGATCATCCTGACGACCTTCGACTACGACGAGTATGTGTTCGATGGTATCAAGGCCGGCGCGCGCGGCTATTTGCTGAAAGACACCCCGGCCGACGACCTGCTGGCGGCCATACGCCGCGTGCACGCCGGCGAAAGCATTGTGCAGCCCAGCGTCGCCGCCCGCATGATTGCCGAGTTTTCGCGCCGGCGCGTAGAGCCGCAGGAGCCCGAGTACGAGCCGCTCAGCGAGCGCGAGCGCGAGGTGCTGCGCCTGCTGGGCGATGGCCTGAGCAACCGCGAGATCGCCGCGCGGCTTGTTCTGGCCGAGGGCACGGTGAAGAACCACGTCTCGGCCATTCTCGAGAAGCTGCACGCCGCCAACCGCACGCAGGCGGCGCGCGTCGCGCGCGAGCAGGGCCTGATCTAGCGTGCCGCAGGTTTTGGGGCTGCGCCCCCCCGGCGCAAGCTCTTCCGGGTCTTCGCCTCTGGCCTCGATCTTCCGGGGCGCTTTGCCCCGGCCCCGATCTTCCGGGGCGCTTCGCCCCGGCCCCGATCTTCCGGGGCGCTTCGCCCCGACCCCGATCTTCCGGGGCGCTTCGCCCCGGCCCCGATCTTCCGGGGCGCTTCGCCCCCGGCCCCAATCTTCCGGGGCGCTTCGCCCCCGGCCCCCGATTAGGGGAACCAGGCCGGTTCCCCTAAAACCCCTCCCGCTGAAAGCAGGCCGTACCAGCGAGAACATCATTGGCTCATGCCTCAGGGAAAACCAACACATCATTGGCTCATGCCTCAGGGCAAGCCAACACATCATTCTGTGCCCCAAGGCATGCACCACCGGCATCGCATCTGAGGCGGCATTCTTTGGCGGGGTTCGGGGCAGCGCCCCGGCTGTGGTGCAGGGCGCACGAGAGCGCCCTGTTGCGGGGCACGGGGGCGCACAGCCCCCGAATGCGTGCCGGGCGCGGCGGCCGCGCAGGCCCCGGCAGCGATAGGGGGCGCAAGCCCCGAAGCGCGCGGGCGCGCCAAGTAAGGACCATAGTATGATTACCGACTGGTACGCCGCCGCAGGCGGTTATGCTATACTGTGCCGGCAATCGAACTGCCAAATCGCGCTTTGGGAGCACCTGTGCCTAGCAAAATACGCCCCAACGACTGGGATCGCCTGTTTGGCCCGAAGGCGCCGCGCCGTGGCGGGCCGCTGCGCGCGCTGCTGAACTTGATCATCGCTGCGGTAGTGCTGGCGCTGCTCGGCGCGGGCGGCGTGTGGGCCGGCGGCGTGCGCCAGCAGCGGCTGGCCCAGGCGGTCGGCACCGCCACCGCCGCTGCAGCCACCGCCATCCCCCTGCGCACCGCTACCGCGCTCGCCGAGCTGAACGCCACCGCCACGCTGCTGGCCGCGCGCACCGCCACGGCCGTGGCCCGGCAGCCCGTGGTGCTGAGCGCCAGCGTGGCAAACGGCGGCAATGTGCGCGAGCAGCCGGTCAGCGGCAAGCCGATCGGCCAGGTGAGCGCCGGCGAGATCGTGCAGCTGCTGGGCAAGAACCAGGATGCCTCGTGGTTCAAGATCAGCTACAGCCGCAATGGCCAGCCAGTCACCGGCTGGATTAGCCGTACCCTGCTGGCGATCGACCCGGCGGTAGAGCAGCAAGTGCCATAATATGGCAATTGACGGCCGGCGTCAGAGGCGTTACACTTATGAATATTTGTGAATTTTAACTCTGATACGCGGCATATGCCTGCCATTGAAGGAGCATCATGATCCAGCGAAGCACGTCGCGATGGTCGCAGGTAAGCGCGGCTGCCGTCCACCTTTACACTGCCAGTGGCGCGGTGCTGGCCTTCCTGATGGTTCTGGCCGCTATCCAGGGCAACGCAGTTCAGGCGCTGTGGATCAGCCTGATTACGCTGATTGTCGACGGCACCGACGGCTCGCTGGCCCGGCGCTTCCGCGTCAGCGAGATGCTGCCGTGGTTCGATGGCCGCCGCCTCGACGATATCGTCGACTACCTGACGTATGTGTTCGCGCCCATCCTGCTGATCTGGCAGCTCGACTTGCTGCCGCCCGGCGTTGCCGGGATGGCGATCGCCGCCCTGCCGCTGCTGGCCTCGAGCTACCAGTTCTGCCGCGTCGACGCTAAAACCGACGATCATTTCTTTCTTGGCTTCCCAAGCTACTGGAACGTGATCGCATTCTACGCGATCGTGCTGAACCTTTCGCCGTTCACCGTCGGCGTGGTGCTGATCTTCTGGTCGATCATGGTGTTCGTGCCGATCCGCTACCTCTACCCCACGCGCACTGTCGCGTTCCGCTCGACAACGCTGACGCTCAGCGCGCTGTGGCTGGTGAGCTTTGTGCTGATCCTCATCCAGATGCCGAACCCCAACCCGCTACTGGTGAACTTCTCGCTGCTGTATATGGCCTACTATGTGGTGCTGAGCCTGTATATGACCTTCCAGATCAGGCGCAAGGCGCGCGGCTGAAGCGGCGTATGTTTCGATTGGGGGGTGGGGCGGTTGCGGCGCACAGCGGCAATCCCTCACCTTCGCTTTTTGGCCGCGCGGCCCCTGCGAGAGACACAATGCCCGAGACGCACCACGAGCCCTATACACCCTCGCCCGACCCCGAGGTGGCCCTGCTGCAGCGCGAGCTCAGCGAGGCGTACAAGACGATCGGCGCGCTCACGCGCCAGCTTGGCAAAGAGCAGCAGCGCCACGCCGAGATTGTGCGCGCGCATAAGAAGACGATCGAGAACCTGGCTGAGGCCGGCCGCGAGCATGCCGCGCTCGAGCAGGATCTGGAGCTGTGGCGCTCGCGCGCCGAGAACGCTGCGGTGCCGTTTAAGATCGGCGGCCTGACGCTCGATCTGACGCCCGACGAGGCGCGGGCTATTCGCAAGGCCATGGCGCGCCTGCATCACCCCGACGCCGGCGGCGATGCCGAGCGCATGAAAGCCTGGAATGCCGCGCTCGATCCGCTCGAAGGCTGAGCGCAGCATTGATCCTCGGCGCTTCCGACCAGTTGGTTGCGCGCCCTCGCACGCCCTCGCCTAGCCCCCCATACATTTCACATAGCCACAAAGACGCAAAGACTATGCGGCTGCAGCCCGGCTGTGGCAAACGCCTATACTCACCGTATGTGAAAGATTAGGAGTTACGCGCTTGCGTGATTTGGCTTCCTCACGGTACGCGATTGAGCCTGCGGCAACATGGCACGTGTTGATCTTCTGTGTTCATTTTCCGCGCGGAGCGCGGAAAATGGACACGATACGGAGATAGAGTACCGCTCTGCCGAAGGCTGAGGGCGCCACCTGCGTATGTCTTAAAAGGTATTGCGCCTAGCCGCCGACGTGCTTGATCTTGTAGCCCATAGCGCCGAGCGCTGCGGCCACGCGCTCGCGATGATCGCCCTGGATCTCGATCTCGCCGTCTTTGTATGTGCCGCCCGCGCCACACTGCTGCTTGAGCCGCTTGAGCAGCGCCTCGAAGGTGGCCGGGTCGTGCTGCAGCCCGCCGATTACCGTCACGGTCTTGCCGCGCCGGCGCGCGCGGTCGCGCCAGATCCGCGCTGTCTGCTGCGCGGCCGAGGGGTAGGCCGCCGGCGCTGGCGCGTCGTCGGGCGCGGGGTCGGTGCTGTATACCAGGCGCGAGTTTGGTTTCTGTGGCATTGCTTCCACCGCATTGCATTCCGAAAAAGCTAGTATACTATGCCATCAATCAAAAAACCAGCTACTTTAAAGGATACGCGATGACACGCAAGAGCGGTATTTTGCTGCACCCGACCTCGCTGCCGGGGCGGTGGGGCATTGGCGACCTGGGCGACGCCGCCTATACATTTGTCGACTTTCTGGCGGCGACTGGCCAGCAGCTCTGGCAGGTGATGCCGCTCGGCCCAACCGGCTACGGCGACTCGCCATACCAGGGCTTTTCGGCGTTTGCCGGCAACCCGCTGCTGATCAGCCTCGACCGACTGCTGGCCCAGGGGCTGCTGGTGAGCGACGACCTGGCCGGCGCGCAGTTTTCCGACCAGAGTGTCGACTACGGCGCGGTGATCCCGTTCAAGCAGGCGGCGCTGCGGCGCTCGTTCGAGCATTTCAAGCACGCGGCCAGCCAGGCCCAGCGCGATGCCTTCGCCGCGTTTCGTACCGAGCAGCGCGCCTGGCTGGCCGACTACGCGCTGTTCGCGGCGCTGAAAGACGCCCACGGCGGCGCGAGCTGGAATGGCTGGGAGCCGTCGATCGCCCGGCGCGAGGCGCCCGCCGTGGGCGAGTGGGGCAGCCGCCTCAGCGCCGAGACCGAGCGCCACGCGTATATGCAGTGGCTGTTCTTCGAGCAGTGGCGCGAGCTGAAGGCCTACGCTAACGTGCGCGGCATCCAGATCATCGGCGACATCCCGATCTTCGTGGCGTACGATAGCGCCGACGTGTGGGCCAACCGCGCGATCTTCGAGCTGGACGACGCTGGCGCTCCCACGGTGGTGGCCGGCGTGCCGCCCGACTATTTCAGCGCCACCGGGCAGCTGTGGGGCAACCCGCTGTATCGCTGGGACGAGCTGGCGCAGTCGGGCTACCGCTGGTGGATCGAGCGCTTCCGCGCGACACTCACGCTGGTCGATATCGTGCGGATCGATCACTTCCGCGGCTTTGCGGCCTACTGGGAGGTGCCGGCTGGCGAGGAAACCGCGATCAACGGGCGCTGGGTGCTTGGGCCAGGCACCGCGCTGTTCGAGGCGGTGCGCGCTGCGCTCGGCAGCCTGCCGATTATTGCCGAGGATCTCGGCGTGATTACGCCCGATGTCGAGGCGCTGCGCGACGATCTGGGCTTCCCCGGCATGAAGGTGCTGCAGTTCGCGTTCGGCAGCGGCGACCCTCAGGATCTGTACCTGCCGCATAACTACGCACAGCGCTGCGTGGTGTACAGCGGCACGCACGACAACGACACGACGCTGGGCTGGTGGCGCACGCTGCCCGACCACGAGCGCCGCGCTGTGCAGCTGTACCTTGGCCGCGATGGCAGCGACGTCGGCTGGGACTTCATCCGGCTGGCGCTGGCGTCGGTGGCTGAGACGGCGATCGTGCCGATGCAGGATGTGCTGTCGCTCGGCAGCGAGGGCCGCATGAATACCCCCGGCCGCGCCGGCGGCAACTGGGGCTGGCGCTACCACGCCGGCGCGCTCACGCTCGAGCTTGCCGACCGGCTGGCGACGCTCACGCGGATCTATGGGCGGGCGAAAGCGCCGCCCGACGAAGACGCCAGCGCGTCTTGACGAGAACTTACGCAGTGGCTCTGTTCTGCATCGAGCTGCGGCACGTTGCCTACGGCAGCACCGAAGGCGCAGCAGATCTGCCGAGGGAGAGTAAGGAACGCCAGGCGCAGGCCGGCCTGTGCCGGCCTCAGCCCGCCACCCGCATGTAGTGCGCCCAGTAGCCCTGGTAGGCGCCATAGCGCGCGCCGAGCCCGGCCATAGCCGCCGGCGAGAGCCTGCGCCCGCCCGCGTAGTGCTTTTCGACAGCGGCGGCCAGCTTGCTCTCGCCGGCCGGCAGGCGCTCGGTGCGGCCCAGCCCGCGCAGCAGAATGAAGCTGGCCGACCAGGCGCCGATGCCATTGATGCCGCGCAGCCAGCGCTCGGCCTCGTCGTACGGCGCCGTGCGCAGCCAGCCCTCGTCGGCGTGCGCGAATGCCTGCGCTGCCGCCTGAAGGTATTCGGCGCGGCGCATCGCCGGCAGCAGATCGAAGAGCTCGGCCGGGTCGGCCTGGGCTAGCGCGGCGGCCTCGGGGAAGATCGGGTAGCGCTGGCCGGCCAGGGTTGGGCTAGCGCCGTAGCGTTCGGTGAGGCGCTGCTTCAGCCCGCGCGCCGCCGCGATCGAGTTGCGCTGCGTCAGCACGGCCCAGGCGGCGTTCTCGAATGGCGTGAGGAACTTGACCTGGTGGTAACCGTAGAGCTGCCGCGCGATCGGCGCGAAGATCGGGTCGGCCTCGGCGAGCGCGTAGAATGGCCGCAGGTCGTCGTTCAGGCTGAGAAAGAAGCTGAGCCGATCATCGGCCGCGCGCTGCGTCGCCGGGTCGATCGGCCGGTCGGCGTGGAGCGTGTAGGCGAGCCGGGGCGTGGCTTCGTAGCCGGCATCGGCGAGCTGGGCGACGATCGGCTGGCCGTTCGCGAACAGCGCTTTGGTGAGCGTGCGCTCGGCCGCGCGCTGCTCGCCCGCCACCGGGCGAAAGCCGCCGATGAAGCGCAGCGACAGCTCGAAATCGAAGGGCGCGGTCGCCGCCAGCGTCCCGCTGCTCGTGTGGTTCATCGGTGGGCCTTTCTGCTTGTATCAATCGGGCGCCGTGCGGCCGCGCAGCCGCCAGCAGCCGCGCCGTGAGCGCAGCTGCTGGCGACGAGCGCGCCGCGAACTGATGCTGCGTTCGGCCGGCTACACTGCGCCAAGCAGGGTAAGCGCGAAGCCGTCGGGCGCGCCGACATCGAACACCGGGCCAAACGGCAAACTCACGATTGGCGCGGCGTCCACCTGCTGGCGCAGCAGCGCCGCGCGCGCCCCTTCCAGGTCGGCGGTTTTGAAGTACACCTGCACTGTGCCGGCGGCCGGCCCGCCGGGGTGCACCTGCGCCAGGCCGAAATCGACGCCGTGCCCGCCACGGAGAAAATGGAAGCCTGGGGCGTCTTCATCGAGCACGCGCGCGCAGCCGAGCTTCTCGCTAAAGAATGCCAGCGCCGAGCCGAGATCGGCCACGTGGAAGAGCACAAAATCGAGCGCGGGTGTTGCTGCCATTGGGATGCCTCCTGCTGTCGAATCGAATATGCCATAAGTCTAGCAGCCCCGAGTGACACCCCTATGTCAGCAGCGATTCGTGATCACAGGCACTATTATAGCCGCGCCGCGCTGGCGCTGTTCTACCTGCTGGTGGCGATTCTGGCGAGCTGGCCGCTGGCGCTGCACCTGCGCACGCATCTGCCGATCGGCAGCGAGGCGCCGGCCACGGTGGCGCTGTTCAACCTGTGGACGCTGCGCTGGAATGCCGACCGGCTGCTGGCGGGCTACGCCGGCTACTGGCAGGCGCCGATCTTCTACCCGCTTGCTGGCGCGTTTGCGCTCTCCGAGCCGCAGCCGGCCACCGGGCTGGTGTTCGCGCCGCTCTGGCTGCTCGGCGGCGACGAGGTGCTGGCCTACAACCTGGTGCTGCTGCTGGCGCTGGCGGCGAATGGCGCGGCCGCCGGCCGGCTGATGACGACGATGGGTGCGCCGCGCGGCCCGTCGCTGCTGGCGGGCGCGCTGGCGGTGGCGCTGCCATTCGCGGCCTACGAGCTGGGCGTGCTCCAGCTGATCATGCTGTTCCCGATCTGGCTGGCACTCAACGCGCTGGTGCGCTTCCGGCGCCGGCCGGCGCTGGGCACGGCGCTGGCGCTGGGCGCGGCGCTGGCGCTTGCGTTCCTGACGTGCGAGTACTACGGCGCGTTCGCGGTGGTTGTGCTCGGGCTCAGCGCGCTGGCGCTGCTGCCATGGGCGGGGCTGGGGCGGCTGGCGGCCGGCAACCTGCTGATCGGGCTGGCGCTAGCCGCGCTGCTGCTGCTGCCGGTGCTGCCGGCGCAGGCACAGTTCAGCGCGGCCTTCGCGCGCGGCGACGCAACGATCGCCCAGAACAGCGCGCAGGCCGCCGATTACCTGCGGCTGACGCCGGGCGCGCTTGGCGCTGGCCTGCCGTGGCTGCGCGCGAGCGGCGGCAGCGGGCAGACGCTCTACCCCGGCACGGGGCTGCTGCTGCTGGCGCTTGGCGGCGCGGCGGCTGGCTGGCGCGGCCGGCGGCGCTGGGTGCTGTTCGCGCTCGTGGGGTGCGGCGTGGCGCTGCTGATCAGCTTTGGCTTGAACCTGCGCCTGGCGGGCTGGGCGCCATACCAGCTGCTGCGCGCGCTGGTGCCGGGCTTTCGGCAGCTGCGCAGCCCATTTCGCGCCGCCGCGCTGCTTCAGGCGCTGCTGGTGACGCTGGCCGGGCTGGCCCTGGCCGGGCTGTGGCGCTGGCGCGCGCCGCTGGGGCGCTGGCTGGCCGTGGCGCTGACGGCCGGCGCGCTGCTCGAGGTGTGGGTCGTGCCGGCGCCGCTCTACCGCTTCCCGCGCGAGCGCATGGCCGAACCGTGGATCGGCTGGCTGGCGACGCAGCCGCCCGGCGCGGTGGCGATGGCGCCGTTTCCTGCCAGCGGCGCGGCCGGCGACTATGAGCCGACCGCCGTGGCGATGCTGCAGGCATTTGGCCACCGCCATCCGCTGGCGAACGGCTACTCGGGCTTTTTCCCGCCGGCCTACCTGCGGCTGCGCGAGGCCATGCTGGGCTTCCCCGGCGCAGCCAGCCTGGCGGAGCTGCGCGACGCCGGGGTGGTGTATGTCGTGGTCGATCGCGCCTGGGCCAGCCCGGCGCGCCAGGCGCAGCTCGACCGGCTGCACGCCGAGTTGGCGCCGCTGTTCAATGGCGATGTCGCGAGCGTTTATCGGCTGGCTGCGCGCCCGTAGCCCGGCGGCTTGCGAGGCGTTATGGCCTATCATACCAAATTCGCTTGATGACTGACACTTTGGTGGGGGTTTGGGCGGCTTCGCCGCCCCCAATTCATTTTCTAGTGCGGCGCCCGGCTGCCGGGCGCCGCACTAGAAAACACAAGTAATCAAACGGAGTTGGTATCAGGCGTCCCGCGCAGGCGCATAGCTAGGCTCGGCCGCGAGCTGATCGCGCAGCTTGTGCAGCCCGTAGCGCAGACGCCGCCGCACCACGCTCACCGATAGGCCGGCGCACTGCGCGATCTCGTCGGGCGAGAGCTGGGCGTACAGGTATAGCTCGACCGTGGCGCGCATCTGCGGCGCAAGCCGCGCCAGCGTGGTGCGCAGGCTCTCGTGCAGCACCAGCAGCGCCTCGGGGGTGTCGGCCGCGCTGAGCGCGCCGGCCACGTGTGGGTCGCCCAGCCACTCTTCGCGCTGGCGCTGGCGATACAACTTCGAGCGCAGCGCGTCGACGGCGCGATTGCGCGCGATTGCCGCCAGCCATGTCGCGATGCTGCCACCCGGCTCGAAGCGCGCGGCCGCTTGCCAGGCGGCCTGAAACACATCCTGCACCACCTCGTCCGCCGTGGTCTCGTCGCGGGTGATCTGCCAGGCGACGCGCGCCACCAGCCGGCGATGGCGCTGGTAGATCTCGCGCAGCGCGGCCTCGTCGTGCATGCAGACGCGCCGCATCAGCTCGGCGTCGGCGCTGGCGTCGGGCAGCGCGTAGGCGCGCTGGGGCAGCCGATAGGGATTCATCAGGGGCCTCCTTTGCCTGCTCAGCGCGCCTTGGCCTGCAGCGCCGCGTCGACCGCCGCGCGCAGCTCGGATGCCAGGTACTGGCGCCCGCCAATCACGAAAGTCGGCGTCTGCTGGATGTTCGCCTGGTAGCTGGCCTGCTGCGAAGCCAGCACCTCGCTGCGGTGGCTGTGGCTGTCGAGGCACTGCCGGAAGCTGGCGGCGTTCAGCTTGAGCGCGCCGGCGTAGCCGAGAAACTGCGTGAGCGGCTGCGGCTGATCGGCCCACTCGGCCTGGTTGGCAAACAGCAGGCGGTGCATCTCCCAGAAGGCGTTCTGGTCGGCGGCGCAGCGCCCGGCCTCGGCTGCCACAATCGCGTTGTGGTGCTGCGGCAGCGGGCCCTGGCGTGGCGCGGAGCGTACCGCGCGGCCGCGCTCTGATGATGTGCTCATACTCGTTCTCCAGTTGTATGCGGTTTTTCCGCACGCCGCGCGGAAAAACCGCACACAGAAGGCATACTGCCGCAGGCTCAATCTTGCGGCTTCAGGACGCGGAATAATGCAAGTGCGTAAGTTCTGGCAAAATCAGAGCCATAGCGCGCCTATTCCACAATCACGCGTAGCCGCTGGTCGGCGTGAATAGTGCAGAGCAGCTCGTAGGTGCCGCGGTTGTAGTAGCGCTGCACGAAGCGCTGGCCAGGGTCGATCGTGAATGGGCCGATCTGCACCGGCTGGGTGTCGTCGTTACGAATCACCAGGATGTCGTGCTGGTTGAGCGTCAGGTTGATCGTCGCCGGCAGCACCTCGACGGCTTGGCCGGCGGCCAGGCGCGCGGCGGTGCCTGGCGGCACGGCATACACCACCTGGCGCGCGGCCTCGCTCGGGCCGCGCCACCACCATACGCCGGCCAGCGCCGCCAGCAGTGCAACCGCGAGCGCGACGGCGCCGATCGCGCGGCGGGCCAGGGGGGTGTCCATGGCTGTGTCCTTACTCGGGCTGCTTCACTACGGCTTGCACCTTGATCGGCCCGGCCTTCTCGAATTGCAGCGTCATCTCAAAGGTATCGCCAAGCTTCAGGTCGCGGTTCAGGCCGATCAGCATAACGTGGAAGCTGCCGGGCTTCAGCTCGACGCTGCCGTTGGCCGGCACGTCGACCGCCTCGACCGGGCGCATCTGCATTACGTCGCCGTTTTTGATCACAGTGTGCAGCTCGATCGACTTGGCGATGTCGCCAACGACTTTCAGCAGGCGATCGGGGGCGCCGCCGCTGTTGCTGATCGTCAGGTACATCGCGCCGTTCGCGCCGCCCATGTCGCTGGCCATGCCGCCGGCCATGGCGTCGGTGGGCTTGGCGCCGGCCATGGCGTCGGTGGGCTTGGCGCCGGCCATGGCGTCGGTGGGCTTGGCGCCGGCTGTGCCACCCATCGCGGCGGGGCGCGCCCACACGTTTGTGATCGTAATAGCGCTGGCCGGCGCTGTAGGCGCGGCGGTAGCAGGCAGCGGGGCGCTGGTCGGTGCGGCTGCGGGCGCGCTGGCCGTGTCGGAAGTGCCGCAGGCGCTCAGGCCGAGCGCGGCCACGAGAAGCGTGGCAATCAGAAATCGTCGCATAGCTAGCCTCCGTTATGCATAATCGTGCGGATGTCGTTGGCCATATCGGTGGTCGGAATGCCGTCCTGCAGCAGCTCGCGCCAGGTGCCGGCAGGGTCGATCACATAGATGAACGGTGAGTGGTCGATCGTGTACTTGAGCGCCGAGTTGGGCAGCTCGCGGCGGATCGCCGTCACGCCGTACGCTTTCATGATCGGGGCGATTGCCGCCTGGTCGCCGTGCAGGCCCAGAAACGTCGGGTTGAACGCCGCCATATATTTCGCCAGGCGCGCCGGGGTATCGCGCTCGGGGTCGAGCGTAACAAACGCGACCTGAACGTTTTTTGCGTCGTCGCCAAGCTTGCGCATCACCACGGCCATGTCCGAGAGCGCGGTCGGGCAGACGTCGGGGCAGTTGGTGAAGCCGAAGAACAGCAGCACTACCTTGCCGCGCTGCTGGCTCAGGGTAAAAGTCTGCCCGGTGTGGGCCGCGAGCGTGAAATCCGGCGCAGGCTTGGCTGGTTCGAGCACAGTGCCGTGGAGCTCGGGTCGCCCGCACGCGCTTAGGAGCGCCGCGCAGGCGATCAACGCCAGCAGGGCGGCGCGAAAGGGTTGTAGAGCGGGCATATGGCGCCTCCTTTGAAGGGTCTATAGCCGAGCGCAGAGCGCTCGGGCATGGAGCCTAGAACACCCGGCCATCCCGAGTTCTCCCGTAGGGGCACTCTCTCTGCTCTTGGCTATGGTGTTCGCGAAAGATGCGAATGGAGCCGATCTGCGGACGCAGCCGCAGGCCGTTCACGCTGCGAGCATGCGCACATGCGCCGAGCACGCGCGCTACACCGAGTGCGCGGCATGCGAGCTTCGCTGCGGGATGCGGGCTACGCTGAGGGCAGTGCGAGGCGAGGGGGTGGGGTTGGCGGCGCCAGGCCGCCGATGGTGTGGGCTACCACGGCGCGCCGCGGCAGGAATCGCAGCCGCGCCAGCGCACCGAGCCCAAGCACGAGCGCGAGTACCAGCTCGTGCACCGGCGAAGACGGCACAACCGCGCCTGGCGCTGCCGGCTGCCGGGCAGCGTAGAAGCACCACGCCGACGCCGTGCTTGGCGCTGCATCGGTGAAGCTGCTGCCTGGCGCCGGGCGGGCGAGGGCTGCCGCGCCGCCAGGTGCCGTGTGGACGTGTGCGGCCCGGGCGTGCGTGTGGTGCTGCTGGCCACGCAGGAGCCAGGGTGTGTACAGCTGGCAGTGGGCAATGCACGCCAGCGGCTCGGCGAACGCGAAGCACAGCGCCACGAGCAGCGCCAGGCTGGGGAGCAGCGGCCGGCGGGGCCGCCACCACCACAGCGCGCGCAGCCGATCGAGCGCATCCATGCTTCGCGTTCGCCAGCGGTGCATTACTTAGCCCTGCCCGTGCCGCGCCGCAGCGCCAGGCCGCCCACCAGCAGCAGTGCCGCCGCCGCCAGGAAGATGCCGCTCAGCGGCACGTCGCTGCCGCCGGTCTTGGGCAGCGTGCTGGGCGACTCGTCGTGGCTGTGGGCTGCCGCAGTCGGCTGGGCCGCGCCAGTGGCCGCGGCGGTCGGCTGCTCTTCGCTGTGGGCCGCAGCGGTTGGCTGCGCGCCGGGGGCCTTGTTCACGCCAAACGTAAAGCTGCCCTGGCTCTTGCCCTGGTCGTCGGGGGTGATCGTCTGCCAGGTCACGGTGTAGACGCCGTTGCCCAGGCCGCTGTTGAGCGCGCCGCTCAGCGTCGCGTGGTCGACATCGGTGTTGTCGAGTGTGCCCTTGCCAACCTCGGCGCCCTTCTCGTCGGTGACGGTGAAGAAGCTATCGGTCGCTTTGTCGGAGATCTCTTCGCTGAACTTAAGCGTGACCTTGGCGGGCGCGGCGGTGAGGTTGGCGCCGGCCGCTGGGTCGGAAGATACCAGCTTGGCGTGGGCCGAGGCAACGCCAAACAGCGCGAGGCTCAGCGCGAGCGCGATCAATAGGGCTCCAGCGATCCGTCGTGTCATGGGGGTTTCTCCTTATGTGGCCGGCGTAGGCGTGCTGCCCCGCGCGGTGTTGCCGATTACAGCTTGGGCGAAGTCAGGAGGTGCGCTGCTGAAAGCGCGCGATATACTCCTGCCCCGCCACTGTCGCGTGAACTTCCAGGTTCCAATTTCCCGACATCGTGAAGATTGCCGTCACACGGTAGCGGCCGCCGCCCTCGGCCTGCGCGTCGGGCTCGTTCGGGCTCATCTGCATGGTGGGCATGATCAGCGCCAGCCACACCTCGGCGCCGTCGATCGGCTGGCCCGCTGCGTCGGCCAGCGTCACCAGCACCGCTTGCTCGCTGGCCACTTGGGCCACCTCGGGCATGGTCACGCTGATGCTGACCTGATCGATCAGCTGGCGCTGTGTCGCGAGCCGGGCCGGCTGGCTTTGCCCGCCGCACGCGGCAAGCAGTAGCGCCATCAGCACAGCGGCCAGGCGTTTACGTCGCACATTCCAAAGATGCATAGCTGTTGAGCCATCGCAGATACAGCACGCGCGGGCGGCCCAGAAACTGGGGTGCTCGTCGGCTGCATGGGAATCGCCGGGCGTGGCGCGCTACGGACGGGCAGCGCGCGCACGCGCGATCAGCCGCAGGCGCGTGGTTCGCCGCAGGCGCACATGGCGCGCACGCTCGAACCGCGCTTTAGGCGGCGCAGCAGATTGGCGGGCGCAGGAGTGGTGGAAGGAGAGGTGCGGGTGGGTCGCCGGGCGGCGACACCCGGTGGGCGAACAGCAGCCGCACCACCACGATCAGCACGATCAGCGTGGCGACCATGTCGTGCACTGGCGATGGCGGCACGTGGAACGGCGCGCCCGCGCCGCCATCGGCCATGGCGCAGGGCTCGGGCTGGGCCGGCGCTGCCGCTAGCGCGGCGGCCGTGTGTGTGCCGGCGGCGTCAGCTGCGGTGTGGTGGTGATGTTGGTGCTGTGCGCCGAAGTAGCTCTGGAATGCGAGCGGCAGCCAGATCTGGCAGTGGGCGATACAGAGCAGCGGCTCGCCCAGGCTCAGCGCCAGCAGCGCGACGAGAGCGATAGCCGCCTGGCCGCGACGAAGGCGCGCCCGCAGGGCGGCGCAGCGGCGCCTGGCGCGGCGTATCGTGCTAGATATGGCTGGAGCGTCGATCACAGCATCCTCGGCAACAATAGCTCTGTTGTACCGCAGCCACGCGGTTCTGTCAAGCTTAGGAGTTACGCACTCAGGGCGCGTGCAACGTCGGCCCTCACCCCCCTTCCCCCTTCTCCCGCGCGCGGGAGAGGGGGGAAGGGGGGGTGAGGTGCACGAATGTCCCCTTGTGTGAAGGGCGCGAGCACGGTCTTATGGAGCGAGCCCAGCAATGAATGTCCTCTCCCGCGCGCGGGAGAGGGGGGAAGGGGGGGTGAGGTGCGGTCGCCGCCGCGACCGCTCCACACAGCCAGATGTGTTTCCCCTCTCCTGTCAGGGGAGGGGGAGGGGTCGAAAGACGTTGCACCAGCCCTGGTTACGCACTTGCGTGATTCGGCTTTCTCACGGGGCGCTGTGCCCGCGCCACATGCGCTCGGCCTCGGCGGCCAGCAGCGCGCGCAGCGAGTCGGGCTCGAGCACGCGCACGCCCGCGCCCCAGCCCAGCAGCCAGCGCAGCAGCTCGCGCTCGTGGCGCACCTTGAAGGTGATCAGCAGGCCGTCGGCGCGCTGCTCTTCGGCCACCGCGTAGAACGATGGCTCCTCGCGCACCCACGTGGCGATCGCCGGCTCGAACAGCGCGTGCACCACCAGGGTGCGCTGCGGGTCGGGGCTTTGCTCGAGCGCGAACTGAGCTGGGCGGGTGAAGCTGCGCGACAGCACTGCCAGCTCGCCGATCCGGTCGACGCGGAAGTGGCGGATGGCGCCGCGCAGGTGATCGTGGGCCACCAGAAACCATATGCCCGAGGCAAACACCAGGCCGTAGGGGTCGGCCTCGCGGGTGGTGTGGGCGGCGCTGCCGTCGGCGCGCAGGCGCGTGTGGTAGCCGAAGCGCAGCGTGTGATGCCCGACGATCGCGCGCCGCAGGGTGCGCAGCCGCTCGGCCGCGCCCGCGCGCGCGGCCGGGTCGTCGCCGATAAAGCGGATGCTGGCCTGCAGCCCGCGTACCTCGTCGCGCAGCGCTTCGGGCAGCACGCCGAGGATCTTGCGCCCGGCCGACTGGGCGGCGGCGCGGTACTCGGCGTCGAAGCTCTGGGCCATCAGGTCGCCGCCCAGCAGCAGCATCAGCGCCTCGTCGGTGCTGAAGCGCAGCGGCGGCAGGAAGTAGCCCTCGACCAGCGAGTAGCCCTGGCCTGGCGTGGAGACGATCGGCACGCCGGCCTCGCACAGCGCCTGGATGTCGCGGTAGATCGTGCGCTTGCCCACCTCGAAGGTCGCGGCCAGGTCTTCGGCGCGGCGGCGCCCGCGCGCCTGCAGCTCGATCACGATCGCCAGCAGCCTGTCGGTTCGGTTCATGGCTTCTGCTTCAGCTTCAGGTGGGGCAGCCGGCTACCTGGCCGCCTCACGGCCCAATCGCGGTTGCGGCAAGTATACACGAGCTACGCCGCGCCCCGCATCGGCCTGCGGATATGAGACTTCGTCGGCGTGGTACAATGCGCGCGTTCAAGCAAGCTGCGAGAAAGCCTGTGAGCACCGACCCGCGCACCCGCGACGATCTGCTGAGCGCCATGCGCCAGGGCTGCCCGCTCTGCGTGCTTGTCGAGCGCGCCGAGCGCAAGGCGATCGACCATTTCCTGTACGACCAGGTGAACGACATCCGCCAGCGCGACGCGCTGCGCGCCAGCCGCGGCATGTGCCTGCCGCACACCGAGATGCTGGCGCAGGGCCGCAGCGCGCTGGGCGTGGCCATCCTCAGCCGCGACATCCTGCGCACCATGACGGCCGAGCTGGAGGCCGAGGCTGCCGGCCGCAAAGAGCGCGAGAGCGCGGTTGCGAATCCGTTGGCGCTGTTTGCGTCGCTTGGGGCTCAGGTGGGGCAAAAGCTGGCCGATCGCATAGGGCCGCAGGCCAGCTGCTCGATGTGCGCTGAGCGCCCGCGCCTCGAGGCGCCGCTGATCGCCGGGCTGCTGCACAACCTGCGCGACGCAGCGTTCGCGGCGGCCTTCGGCGGCTCGGGCGGGCTGTGCCGCGTGCACCTGGCGAACGCCCTGCGGGCGGCTGGCGCCGCCGACGCGCGCGACCTGGCGGCGCGCCAGGCGGCGATCTGGCGCGGGCTCGAGGCCGTGCTCGACGAGTTCATCCGCAAGCACGACTACCGCTTCCAGGAGCCGCTGCTCGATGCCGAGCGCGACGTGTGGCGCCGCGCGCTTCAGGCCAGCAGCGGCTGGTATGAGCCCGAGACGGGCGAGCGGCCATAGGCAAGGCAACCGCGTAAGCCCTATCTAGAACGAGGATCAGCATGACCAACCTGGCTCGCTCTTCGGCGCCGACCCACGAAGTCCAGATCGACTTCGACATCCGCGTGGCGATGCGCGACGGCGTGGCGCTCTCGGCCGATGCCTACCGCCCGCGCGCCGAGGGGCGCTTCCCCGCGGTGCTGCTGCGCACGCCATACCTCAAGAACGGCGACGGCGCGCTGGCGCTCGGGCGCTTTTTCGCCGAGCGCGGCTACGCGCTGGTGTACCAGGATGTGCGCGGGCGCGGCGACTCCGACGGCGCGTTCGTGCCCTACCGCAACGACGGCCGCGACGGCTACGACACGATCGAATGGCTCGCGGCGCAGCCGTGGTGCGACGGCAATGTCGGCACCATGGGCGGCTCGTACCTCGGGCGCATCCAGTGGCTCGCGGCGCTCGAGCGCCCGCCGCACCTGCGCGCCATGATCGTGTCGGTCTGCCCGTCCGACCCGTTTGTCGAGTGGCCGACCGGCACCAACGGCCTGCAGCACCTGTGCTGGCTGCACATGACCAGCGGGCGCACCATGCAGAACACAGGCGCCGTCGATTGGGATGCGGCCTACTGGCACCTGCCGCTGCTGACGATGGACGAGCAGATCGGCCGATCCATGCCGCAGTGGCGCGATGAGCTGGGCCACGAGCAGCTCGACGACTACTGGCGGGCGATCTGCTACCAGGATAAGTTCGGCCAGATCGACCTGCCGATCCTGCACATCTCGGGCTGGTACGACGACGAGCAGATCGGCACGCCGCTGAACTACCGCGGCATGGTGGCGCAGGCCCCCACGCCGCGTGCGCGCGCCGGCCAGCGCCTGCTGATGGGGCCGTGGGGCCACCGGATTGAGGGCGTCACCAGCCTGGGCGACCTCGACTTCGGCCCGGCCGCGCTGCTCGATCTCAAGGGCGCGCAGCTGCGCTGGTTCGACCACTGGCTGAAGGACATGCCGAATGGCGTGGCCGAGGAGCCGCCGGTGCGGCTGTTCGTGATGGGCGCGAACGAGTGGCGCCATGAGCGCGAGTGGCCGATCGCCCGCGCGCAGAGCACGCGCCTGTACCTGCGCGGCGGCGGGAAGGCCAACAGCCGCTTCGGCGATGGCGCGCTCGGCGACGCGCCGCCGCACGGCGAGCCGGCCGACAGCTACCGCTACGACCCGGCGCGGCCATTCCCGTTCCTCACCGAGCCGACGTCGTCGCAGATCGGCGGCCCCGACGACTACGCCGCGCCGCAGCGCCGCGACGACGTGCTGGTGTACGTTTCGCCGCCGCTCGAGCACGACACCGAGGTCACCGGGCCGATCGGCGTCGAGCTGTACGCGGCCTCGTCGGCGCCCGACACCGACTTCATGGCTATGCTGCTGGATGTGCACCCCAGCGGCTTCGCGCAGCGCCTGTGCGACGGCATGGTGCGCGCGCGCTTCCGCGACGGCATGGCCGCGCCCAGCCTGATCGTGCCGGGCGAGGTGTACCGCTATGCGATCGACTGCTGGAATGTGTCGCAGGTGTTTCGGCGCGGCCACCGCATCGGCCTGCAGATCACGTCGAGCGCGTTTCCGAAGTACGACCGCAACCTGAACACCGGCGAGGCGCTGGCCACCGGCACGCGCATGGCCGTGGCCGAGCAGACAATCTACCACGACGCCGAACGGCCATCCTGTGTGATATTGCCAATTATTCCACGCTAGCACGGCGTACGTGGCCACCCGCCAAGCGGGCCGAGGGCACAAACGCCGGCCGCGTAGGCCAGAGCCTGAAAGAATATGCTGTCAATACGCAATTGACCACTCGGGAATGTGCAATGCTAAGTATCTTCCGCAACCGTCTGTTTGTTGCCGTGGCCTCGGGCCACTTCGCCGTCGACGTGCTGAATAGCGTCGGCCCGGTGCTGATGGCGGTGCTGGCCCAGCCGCTTGGCCTGAGCTACGGGCAGATCGGGCTGGCGCTGACGCTGTACACCTTTGCCGGAGCGCTGTCGCAGCCGCTGTTCGGGCTGCTCGCCGATCGCTTTCGCGGCCGGCCGGTGTTTCTGGCGGGCCTGGGCGCGGTCTGGATGGTGCTGTGCTTTGGTGCTATGGCGTTCCAGACAAGCTGGGCGCTGATCCTGCCGTTCTTCCTGCTGGCCTCGTTCGGCTCGGGGCTATTCCACCCGATCGGCACCGCTACCGCGAGCATGGTCAACCGCGCGCGCGCCGGCAGCGCCACCTCGCTGTTCTTCTTCTCGGGCCAGCTGGGCCTGGCGATCGGCCCGGCATTGGCCGGGCGCCTGTTCGGCTTTGGCGGCGCGCTGGGCATGCTGCCGCTGTGCCTGCTGGCGCTGTTGCCGGCCGGGCTGATGCTCGCCGCGCCGGCGCTGCCGCCCGCGCCGGCCGCCGAGCCGCGCACCGGCGGCGCGGCCGCCCCGCGCGCCGCCGGCCTGATCGTGGCGGCGTTTGTGCTGCTGGTGGCCGTGCGCGCGTCGATCCAGGCCGCCTACACCGCGTTTCTCCCCACGCTATTCGCCGAGCGCGGCTGGAGCGCCGCCTGGTATGGCGCGCTCGCGGGCACGTTTATGCTCGCCGCCGCGATTGGCAATGTGATCTCGGGCGAGCTGGCCGACCGCCACGGCATGCGTATGGCCACCGTCGGCCCGCTGCTGCTGGGCGTGCCGGCCGGCCTGGTGTGCCTGCTGGCGCCCACGCCGCTCACCGCGTTTCTGGCCTGCGCGCTGGCCGGGCTGCTGATCGGCGGCCAGCACAGCGTGCTGGTGGTGCACGCCCAGCGGCTCTTGCCGGTGCGCCAGGGCTTCGCGGCCGGCTTGATCCTCGGCTTTACGTTTGCGGCAGGCGGCATTGGCACCTGGCTGGGCGGGCTGGCCGCGAACCAGCAGGGGCTGCTGCCGGTGATGGAGGCGATCACGCTGCTTGGCGCGCCGGCGGCGCTGCTGGCGCTGACGCTGCCGGGCCGCGCGCCGCGCCCGCACGTGCCCGCTACCACGCCAGGCGCCGAGGCGCTGCGCTAGCCACGGCCGCCGAAGGGCACTGATCTTGCTTGTGTGCCAGGCGAAACGGCTGATACAATAGGTGCGATTATGACTGAACACCAGCGCGAGGACGATCTGCTGAGCCAGCTGCTCACCGCGCCGCCCGAGCGCAGCCCCGTGGCCGGGGCGGCGCGCGGCCTGAGCCCGCGCGACGAGCGCGCGCTGCTGGGCGCGGCTAACCAGGTGGGCACGCCTACGCTGGCGCCGTCGGCCGCCGCGCCGGCCGGCTCGTTTGTGGGCGAGCTTGCCGGCCTGGTTCGGCGCTACCCGCTGCCGGCGGTGGCGCTTGGCGCGGGGATGGCGTTCCTGCTGACGCGCCGGCACTCGCGTGGCGCTGCCGCCTCGCGCTAGCCCGGCGATCCGAATGATAGACGCGGCCGGCGTGTTGTCGGCAGGGCGGCGCTTTTCGATGTATGCTGCCTGATTGCGGCACGGAGCACCACAATCAGCACCGGAGGGCAGATATGCGGATCGGGATCATTGGCGCCGGGCATATTGGAGCGACGCTCGCGCGGCTGCTGGTAGGCGCGGGCCACGAGGTGGCGATCAGCAACTCGCGCGGCCCGGAAAGCCTCGCCGGGCTTGTCGGCGCGCTCGGCGCAGGCGCCCACGCAGCCACCGTCGCCGACGCGGCGGCGTTCGGCGAGCTGGTGATCGAGGCCATCCCGTTTGGCCGCTACGCCACGCTGCCGGCGCCCGCGCTGGCGGGCAAGATCGTCGTCACCGCCTCGAACTACTACCCGCAGCGCGACGGCACGATCGACCTGGGCGGGCGGGCGCAGAGCGAGCTGCTGACCGGGCACCTGGCCGGCGCGCGCGTGGTGAAGGCGTTCAATACGATCTGGTACCAGCACCTGCAAACGCAGGGCGATCGCTCCAAGCCGCTCGAGGCCCGGCGCGTGATCTTCCTCTCGGGCGACGACCCGGCGGCCAAGCAGGTGGTGGCCGATCTGGTCGAGCAGCTCGGCTTCGGCCCGCTCGACCTCGGCGCGCTGCGCGACAGCGCCCAGCAGGAGCCCGGCGCGCCGATCTACAACAACGACCTGACGGTGGCCGAGGCGCGCAACATGCTCGCGCAGCGCGCGCGCTGACGCTGCGCTACGGAGGCACTATGCCGCACCCGCTGCTCGACTGCACGGCGATCGATCGGCCGCCCGAGCAGTTCCTGCGCGCCGCCGGCGACCTGTTCGCCGAGTTTGGCGCCCCGACGCAAGACTCGGGCAATCGCTCGTTTGGCGTGCGCGTCGCCGGCGAGCGCTTTTTTGTGAAGACCGCCGGGGCGCCTGGCGATACGCACCCGCCGCTGGCACACGCCGAGCGGGTGGCGCTGCTGCGCAATGCCGCGCGCCTGCACGCCAGCTTCAGCCACCCGCTGCTGCCGCCGCTGCTGCGGCTGATCGAGTCGCCCGAGGGGCCGCTGCTGGTGTACCCGTGGGTTACCGGCGAGCTGCTGTACGCCGCGCAGGCCGAGCGCGACAGCCCAAGCTCGGCGGCGATGCGCTTCCGGCGCCTGCCCGCCGCGACGATCTGCCGCTGCCTCGACGCGCTGTATGGCCTGCACGAGCAGCTCGCGCGCGCCGGCTGGGTCGCCGTCGATTTCTACGATGGCTGCCTGATCTACGATTTCGCCGCCGACCGGCTGGCGGTGGTCGATCTGGATATGTATCACCAGGGGCCGTTCGAGAACACCAGGGGGCGCATGTTCGGCTCGGCGCGCTTCATGGCGCCCGAGGAGTTTGCGCTGGGCGCGTGGATCGACGAGCGCACGAGCGTGTTTGTGCTGGGGCGGGCCGCGCTGCTGTTTCTCGCCGATGGCGCGCGCGCGGCCGCGGCGTTTCGTGGGCCGTCGGCGTGTTTCGCGGTAGCCAGCCGCGCCACCGAGCCCGACCGCGCGCGGCGCTTCAGCTCGGTGGCCGAGTTCGTGGCGGCCTGGCGCTCCGCGCGAGCAGAAACTGCGGATGGTTGATCTGGCGCTGTGCCAGCGGGCGCGCCAGTGGAGCATGCCTCAGGGCCGCCCGGCATCTGCTTCAGCACCCTAAAGCATGCGCCACCGGCGCGGGGGATGCGGCGGCACGCTTTCCAGCCGCACATAGCCGCTCACGAGCGCGGGGCGCGCGGCCGGGCCGGGCCAGGTAGCGCCGCGCGCCCCCAGCGCAGCCCGCCCGGCACGAATGCCGCGATATCGGCCCACGACGGCGCGCGCTCGGCCAGCAGCGTGGCCGCCAGCACGCCGCCAAGCAGCAGCATGCCGTAGAACTTGTACGACACGCCCACCACCGTCAGCACGCCCATCACCACGCCGTCGTAGAAGCTCCACTGGTTGCCGTAGGCGATCAGCGCATAGCTGAGCGCCAGCGCGCAGGCGCGCGGCAGCGGCAGCATCCGGCCGCGCTCGTGCAGCAGCAGCGCGCCGAACGGCAGGAACAGCAGCGTCTCGTAGTGCATCCACGCCGCCGGCACCGCCAGCACCATCAGCAGCGGGAACTGCCCATACTGCAGCGCGAAGCGCGTGGCGCGCGCAGGCGCAGGCGGCAGCGCCAGCACGCAGCCCAGCAGCCCGGCCAGCGCCGAAATACCCAGGCCCAGCAGCGCGAGCGCGCGATTGCGGAAGATCTCGGACTGCGCCGGCGAGTCGACCAGGCGGGTGATGAACGCGGAGATCGTCTGGTTCTCGACCCAGCTGGTGGTGCCGCCGATGCTCGGCAGCACTTCGGTGAGGTACACCCGGTGCATCTCCCAGCCGATCACCGCCACCGCCACGCCATTGAGCAGCAGCATGCCCAACGCGAAGCCGGCCAGGCCACGCCAGCGCCGCTTGGCCACCAGGAACGCCAGCAGCAGCACCGGGTAGATCTTGAACAGCGTGCCGAGCGCGATCAGCGCGCCGGCCAGGATGTCGCGCTCGGCGCGCAGCGCCCACAGCGCCAGCGTCAGCGCCAGCAGCAGCGCCAGGTCGATCTGGCCGAAGGCCATGGTGTCGGTGAGCGGGCGGAAGTTCAGCAGCACCAGCATGCCGGCGGTGGCCGCCGAGGCCACGCGCAGGCCCCACATGCGCACCCACACGATCGCGGTGGCCGCCAGCAGGATGCAGTTCAGCACGCGGTGGAAGAACAGGATGCGCTCGCCGTCCTGAAACACCCACGGCACGAACAGCATGCCATAGAACGGCGGCACCTTGAACACCTTGCCGAAGTGGTTGGTGCGCACGGCCTCGAGGTCGTACAGCGACCCGCCGCGCGCCCAGTCGCGCGCGCCCTTGAACAGGATCCAGAAGTCGGGGCCCTGGCGGCCGAACGCAAACCAGATCATGTAGGCCAGGTTGGCCACAGCCGCCAGCGCCAGCAGCGCCAGCGCCACCCGGCCGACGCGCCGCCGGCCCTCGGCGCCGGGCAGACCGCGCCAGCGCAGCGCGTACCAGCCGCCCAGCGCCAGCAGCGCCAGCGCCAGCGCCGCGCCGATCCACATGGTCGGGATGCCCGGCCCGACGCGCTCGACGCCGTCGAGGTTCTGGAACAGCTGGAACAGCGGCGCCATCCACCACAGCGCGGCCATGTAGATCGGCAGGTCGTCGCCGCGGATCGCCAGCGGGCGGCGCGCAGGCATTTCGTCGCCGCGCTCGGGCGCCGGCGGCGCCAGCAGGCGCGCCAGACCCACGCCCAGGCAGCCAAGCGCCAGCAGCGCGGCGATGCGCTGCACAAACGGCAGCACCTCGAGCGGGCGCGCGGCTACGCCTGCGGCCAGCGCGAGCGCGAGCGCGAGCGCGAGCGCGAGCGCCACGGCGGGGCGCAGCCCGGCGATGCGCGGCAGCGCGTAGCCCAGCAGACCGAGCGCCGCGCTCCACAGCAGCAGCCACAGCGAGGGAACGAGCGGCCCGCTGGCGAGCGGGGTCAGCGTCACCTGGTCGACCACCGCGCCGAGCAGGCGGGTGTCGTTGGGCAGCGAGAAGGTGGTGCTCTGCAGATCGAGCCGCAGCGCCCAGCTGAGCCGCTCGGATGGCGCGATCAGCGCGCGGTAGCGGCGCGTGCCGTCGACGATCCGCACCACGTCGAACGAGCCCAGCGGCGCGCCGTCGGCGTCGAGCGTCACGTGCGCGTCGGGCTGGTCGGCTGGGCGGCCGCTCGACATGCGCAGCTCGGCCAGCACGCTGGTGCCTAGGGGCGGGCGCGGCAGCGCGATCGTCGCCGCCTCGGTCGTCCAGCGTGCGGGGTGGCCGTCGAGCACCTGCGGCGCGTTGAACCCCGCGACGAAGCGGTCGTCCTGCGTGCCGACGTCGAGCGTGAGCGGCCAGGCGCGGTTGAAGCCGACCGCCAGCAGCAGCACGGCCAGCAGGGCGGCTGCGAGCGCGAGTGTCACGTCGCGCGAGCGGCCTATGGCGAAGGACAAAGGGCGAAGGGCGGCGCCCAGCCGGCGAGCTGTGTCTTTCGTCCCGCGCCCATCGTCCGGCTTCAGCTGTCCCACGGCCCGGCTCATCCGAGCGCCTCGCGCACCGCCGCCGCCACGGCTTCGACCTCGGCATCGCTCAGCTCGGGGTAGATCGGCAGCGACAGCACCTCGTGTGCCAGCCGCTCGGTAGTGGGCAGGCTGCCCGGCTCGGCCAAGCCAGCGTAGATCGGCTGGAGATGCGCGGGCAGCGGGTAGTGCACCAGCGCGCCGACGCCGTGCTCGGCCAGCCGGGCCTGCAGCTGCTCGCGCCCAGGCGCGCGCACGACATACAGGTGAAACACGTGCGAGTCGTTGGGCGGGATCTCGGGCAGGCCGAGGCCGCAGCCGGCCAGCAGCTGGCTGTAGCGGCGCGCAATCGCGCGGCGGCGGTCGTTCCAGGCGTCGAGGTGCGCCAGCTTCGCGCCGAGCAGCGCGGCCTGCAGCTCGTCGAGCCGCGAGTTAATACCGCCGGGCTCGACGAGGTAGTAGCGCGGCGCCCAGCCATACTCGCGCAGCCTGCGCAGCTTCTCGGCCAGCGCGGCGTCGCTTGTGACGATCGCGCCGCCGTCGCCGAGCGCGCCGAGGTTCTTGCTGGGGTAGAAGCTAAAGCAGCCGACCGCGCCGATGCTGCCGGCGCGCCGGCCGCGCCACAGCGCGCCGTGGGCCTGGGCGGCGTCCTCGATCACCGGCAGGCCGCGCTCGCCCGCGATCGCCATGATCGCGTCCATATCGGCCATGCGGCCATACAGGTGCACCGGCATAATCGCCCTGGTGCGCGGGGTGATCGCCGCGGCCAACAGCTCGGGCGCCATGGTGTGGCTGCGCTCATCGACATCTACAAACACCGGGCGCGCGCCGAGCTGGAGGATCGTCAGCGGCTCGTACACCGCCGCGTTTGCCACCGTGATGACTTCGTCGCCCGGCCCGACGCCCAGCGCGGCCATGGCCAGAAACAGCGCCTCGGTGCCGTTGGCCACGCCGATGGCGTGCGCGGCGCCGCAGTAGGCCGCGAAGGCCGCCTCGAACGCGCGCACCTCGGGGCCGAGGATGTACCAGCCGCTGGCCAGCACGCGCGCCGCCGCCGCGTCGAGCTCGGGCTTGATCGCCAGATACTGGCGCTGGAGATCGCCAAATGGTATCTTCAAGGTGTGTCCGTTGCTCCCTTTTGCTCGTTATAATGCGGGCGCGCTGGCTGGCCCGAGCGCCTCGGGCTGCCAGTCGGCGCGCGCGGCCGCCGTCGCCAGCTCGCCGGCGTTCGCCAGCACGATCGCGCCGTACAGCATCAGCATCCCATAGAATTTATACGAAAGGATCAGCTGCCAGTATGGCCCGTGCAACGATTTGTCGAAGAATGTCCACAGGTTGCCGTGGGCCAGCAGCAGCCAGGCCAGGGCGTAGGCCACCGCCGCCGGCCAGCGCAGGGGCCGCTCAGCGTCGCGCGCCAGCACGAACGCCTGGCAGAACGGGATCAGCAGCAGCGCCTCGTAGTGCATCCAGGCGGCCGGGATGATCAGCAGCATGGCGATGATCCACATGCCGTAGGCCACGTCGGCGCGCATCCGCCCTGCTGGCCGTGTGAGCCATGCTGTCAGGGCAGTGAACGCCAGCGCGCACGCGTACGTGGCTAGCCGCAGCGCGCCGCCGCCGTCGGGCAGCAGCGACACCTGCTCGGGCGAGAGCAGCCGGTTGATGAAGCCGTTGAAGGTCTGGTTCTCGACCCACGCGGTGCCTACGCCGGTGAGCGCTAGCACGTCGCGCAGAAACGTGGCGTGCACCGGCCAGCCCAGCCACAGCAGCGAGGCCAGCGTCAGCGCGCCGCCACCGATTGCCGCGCCCAGCAGCGCGCGTGGGCGCCGCCGCAGCAGCGCGAAGCCCAGCAGGTAGGCCGGGTAGAGCTTCAGCGCGGTGGCGATGCCGAGCCACACCCCCAGAAATACGTCGCGGCGGCGGCGCACCGCCAGCAGCCCAAGCGTCAACAGCAGCAGCACGATCAGGTCGACCTGGCCGTAGCCGAGCGTGTCGGTGAGCGGGCGCAGGCTTAACAGCACCAGCAGCATCCCGGCGCCGGCCCACGACCGCAGGCGCACGCGGTACATTCGGAACAGCAACACGGCCGATGCCGCCAGCATCGCGAGGTTGGCGAACTTCCAGACCATAAAGGCCGGCACAAAGCGCAGCGGCGTGATCGGCGCCATCAGCAGGGCGAACATCGGCGGGTACTTGTAGGTTTGGCCCAGCGGGTTGGCGCGGATCTCGTCGAGCAGGTACAGTGGCTGGCCGTTGATCAGCAGCCGGCGCACGCCACTGAACAGCGCGTAGAAGTCGCGCGCGTAGTCGCCGCTGAGCGCGCCGATAGCCATGCCCGCGCCGTAGCCGCCCGCTGCCAGCAGCGCGGCCACGGCCAGCGCCACGCGCACGCGGCCGCGCACCCAGGCCAGCGCCACACCGAGCGGCAGCAGCAGCACCGGCAGATTATGCCAGTGCAGCCAGGTATCCCAGCCCGAGCTGACGTACAGGTACAGCGGGATGAACGCGGCGGCGGCGGCGAACAGCGCGAACAGATCGGCCGGGCCAAGCGCACCGGCGCGGTGCAGCCCGGCGCGCACGGCGCCTACCACCCCGCTGATTAGCGCCAGGCCCAGCACGCTGGCCGGCAGGTATGGCGCGACCCACACGCGCCCGAAGGCCCAGCCGATCGCCAGCGCCGCGCTTGCAGCGATCGCCAGCGGCAGCGCGGCGCGCCCCGCGCCGGCCAGCGCCAGCAGCGCGTAGGCCAGCGGGCCGGCCAGCGCCAGCAGCAGCAGCGGCAGCGCAGGCGGCAGCGCCGCAGCGCTGTCGGCTGGCGCTAGCGCCACAGCCTCGACCAGCGCAACCACCGCGCGCGGGTCGTCGCCAAGCGCCGCGCCGTCCCCGCCGAGCCCGATCGTCAGGCCACCGCCGGGCGGTGGCGGGGTGTCGAGCAGCACGCGGTAGCGCCGCGCCGGCCCGGACGGCACGTCAAACGTCGCCAGCGCCACGTCGCCGGCGCGCACGGTCATCGTCGAGCCGCCGGGGCGGCCAACCATCCGCAGTTGGAGCTGGGCCGGGCCGCGAACCGCCGGCAGCCAGATCTGCGCCGTGGGGCTGCTCCAGCGGTAGGTGCCGTGGTTGCTCTGCTCGGCCGCGTAGAAGCCACGCACAAACGACACGTCGGTGGGCGCGCCGATGTCGAGCGCGACAGGCCCGCCCAGCGCCCAGCCCAGCCAGGCCACTGCCAGCGCCGCGAGGCCTGCCAGCATGGCCGCCAGCCACGGGCGTGTCTGCTGTGGTATCCGCTCGATCATGAGCTGCCGGTGTAGGTGACGCGGTACAAAAAGCCGTTGAAGTCATCGCTGACGAACAGGCTGCCGTCGGGCGCCACCGCCACGTCGACCGGGCGGCCGATCCACTTGGGCGCGTTGGGCGGCACCCACCCGGTGATAAAATCCTCGGCCGGGCCGGGCTTGCCGTCGGTGAACGGCACCCGAACCACCCGGTAGCCGTTCTGGTTCGAGAAGTCGAAGGCGCCGTGTAGCGCGATGAACAGGCTGCCGCGCATCGCCGCTGGGAACAGGCTGCCCTCGTAGAAGGCCAGGCCCAGCGGCGCCGAGTGCGGAGGCAGTAGCAGCGCCGGCCTGGCCACTTTGTCGCGGCAGAACTCGCCCTTGGGCGTGCGGTCGGGCGTGACAATCCCGGTGTCGGCCAGCACCTGCGGGTCGGCGGTGCGGTTGCTATGGCAGTACGGCCAGCCGTAGTGCTTGCCCTCTTCGAGGTGGAACAGCTGGTCGTTGGGCAGGGTTGGCCCGAGGTGGTCGGGGCCGTTGTTTGTGGCCCACAACTCGCTGGTGCCGGGCCGCGACGCCAGGCCCACCACGCTGCGCAGCCCGCGCGCGAAGGTGGCGGCCGGCTCGACGATCGGCTCGGCGCCGCCCAGATGATACTCCTGGATGGTCGCGCGCAGCTTGTTGCCCTCCTGGCAGGCGTTGCAGGTCGATCCGATCGCCACGAACAGGTTGCCGGCGTTGTCGAACACAAACGGCCGCGCCCAGTGGTCGTCCTGGTAGGGCATGTTGGTAATCATGCGCTTGCGCTCGTCGATCACCATGTCGCCGTTGGTGTCGCGGAAGCGCCAGATCGTGCCGGGGTCGGAGACATACAGCACGCCGTCGTGGAAGGCAATGCCATGCGGCCGGTCGAGCCGATCGGCCACCAGCACCGTGCGGTCGGCCCGGCCGTCGTGGTTGTCGTCGGGCAGGGCCAGCACCTTGCCGCCGAGCTTGGTGCCGCGGTTCATCACCGTCACATACGGCACGCCCTGGCCGTCGAAGGCGATGCTGCGCACCTCCTCGAGGCCCTTCGCGTACAGCTGGATCTGGAAGCCGGCCGGGAGGTTGAGCTGCCATGGCAGCTCGGGGTCGCGCGGCGCCGCCACGAGCTTGGGGCTAGCACCGGCGCAGGCAGCCATGGCCAGCGCGAAGATGGCGAGCGCGAACGCGGCGCGAGCGCGTAGGAGAGTTCGAGCGATCACCAGTAGTGCTCTTTCTCGGCGCGATAAAATTCAAGCGTACGGCGCAGGCCCTCGCGCAACGAGACCTTCGGGCGCCAGCCGAGCCGGCCTTGGATCAGCCGGTAGTCGGCGTAGTAGTCGCCAATGTCGATCGGCTTGCGGTCGGCGGGGAACGGAATGATCTCGAAGCTGCCGCCGCCGTTGATCTCGATCAGCAGCTCGGCCAGGTCGCGCAGGTTGATCGTCTCATCGCTGCCGAGGTTGAAGATCTGGCCGTTGGCGGCCGGCGCGGCGGCGGCCAGCAGCAGCGCCTCGACGCAGTCGTCGACATAATTAAAATCGCGGATCTGCAGGCCGTCGCCCCACACCTGGATGGGCTGGCCCTCTATCAGCTGCTTGATCCAGATGCCCAGGAACGTCTGGCGGGCGTCTTTGACGCGCATGCGCGGGCCGATCGTGTTGGTGAGCCGCAGCGCGCATGCGCGCACGCCGTAGACGTTGTTGTAGACGATGTGGTACCACTCGCCGGCCATCTTGTTCACGCCGTTCACGTCGGTGGGGTGCAGCAGGTGGCGCTCGTCGACGGGCAGGAAGTCGGGCTTGCCGTAGATCTGGCGGGTCGAGGTGTACACTACCTTGAGGCGCGGGTTGTGCTTGCGGCAGGCTTCGAGGATCGACAGCTGGGCGCGGCAGTTGATCTCGAGGTCGGTGTACGGGTCGCGCATCGAGTCCATATGGCTCGACTGGCCGGCCAGGTTGAACAGGTAATCCTGCTCCTGCACCAGGTAGTCCATCGAGTACTCATCGCGCACGTCGGCGATGTTCACCTTGACGCGGTCGGCGATCGCGGCGATATTGCGCAGGTTGCCGCCGTAGATCGGGATGAGCGAGTCGACGAGCGTCACGTGCGCGCCCAGCGCCACCAGCCGGTGCGCCAGCGTCGAGCCAATGAACCCCAGGCCGCCGGTGACCAGCACCCGCGCGCCGTCAAAGGTAGTCGCGAATGTGTTCATGCTTTCACTTGTTGTGAGGCAAGCAGTCAAGGAGGCTGGCGCGTTCACGCGGGCACCGCCGGTTGTGCGCGCGGCTGCGCTAGGCCCGCGCGCAACAGCCGGGCGCATAGCCGGGCCGAAACCACGGGAATTGAACCGCGCCTAGCGCACAATGCTCCTTGTCTCCTTGTCGGTTTGCCGCTGTGTCTCGATCGCCCGACGCCGCGTTTTGATCCGGCCCATGTGCTCGCGCCGCACCACAAGCTTCCACCACAGCCAGGCCACGTGCGGCAGCACCCGGCTGAGGCGCCTGAAGTTAAAGAACTGGCTCTTGCCGTAGGTGCGGTGGTAGTGATGCACAGGCACCTCGGCGAAGCGGCAGCCGGCGTCCTGCAGCTTTTTCACCAGCTCGAGGCAGATCGTGCCGTCGGGCGACTCGAGGTCGATCAGGTCGAACACCTCGCGGCGCATCAGGCGGAAGTCGCAGTCGACATCGCGCAGCTTGAAGCCAAAGATCAGCTTGACGAAGTGGTGGTACATCCGGCCAATGATGACCCGGTGCAGCGGGTCGTGCCGCTCGATCTTCCAGCCATTCACCACGTCGATATCGTCGGCCATAGCCGGCAGCAGCAGCTTGAGCTCGCGCGGGTCGTACTGGGCGTCGCCATCGGTGTAGAAGATCAGATCCTTGCGGCACTCGCGGAAGCCGACGCGCAGCGCGCCGCCGTAGCCGAGCGCCTGGCGGTGCGCCAGGTAGCGAAAGTGGTCGTACTTCTCGGCCAGCTCCTCGAGCACCGAGACGGTATAGTCGGTGCTGCCGTTCTCGACGACCAGCACCTCGTAGTCGTCGGTCAGCTCGGCGAGCGTCTGCAGCGTGGTGACGACCAGGCTGCCGATGGTGCCGCCGTCGTTGTAGGCCGGGAAAAACGCCGAGATGCTCGGCCGCTCCTTGATCATAGCATGCCACCTTCGCCGACCAGTGGCGGCCCGGTGGGCCACCTGAGCCGTGATTATAGCATAGGCTTGCGGGTTTGCTGCGGGGCTGCGCCCCGCGCCCCAATCGTGGCTGGGCGCTGCGCCCCCGGCCCCCCGCGAGTGGGTGATACCGGGGCGCTGCGCCCCCGGCCCCCGCGAGTGGGTGATACCGGGGCGCTGCGCCCCCGGCCCCGCGAGTGGGTGATACCGGGGCGCTGCGCCCCCGGCCCCCGCGAGTGGGTGATACCGGGGCGCTGCGCCCCCGGCCCCGCGTAGGAAAACCCTGCCGGTTTTCCTACAACCTTTCCGGCTGAAAGAATGTCGTACCAGCAAGCAATGCGATACGCTCATGCCTCAGGGCAAACCAACCGGTTATTTCATGCCACGAGGCATGCGTCACCAAGGCTGAGCATACCGAGGCATTCATTACGGGGTCTGGGGCTTCGCCCCAGCGGCGGGGTGCAGGGGGCTGGCGGCAGCTTCCTGCCGCGGGGAACGGGGGCGCAGCCCCGAAGCAGTGTCGGACAAAAGGGGGCGCGGGTGCGCGTAGCCCCCGAAAGCCTTTGGGGGCGAGCACGAGGCGCGCACAATGCGCGCCCTACGGGAAAGGCCGTGCCAGCGGCAACGTCAGACGCTCATGCCTCAAGGGCCAACCATCACCCGTACCCGCGCCACGAGGCATCCTCCACCGGCGTTGCGAGAGCGTTTGAGCGTTGGAGCGGAGAGCGAGTGAGCGTTTTGGCCAATGTAGGGCGCGCATCGTGCGCGCCGCCACCGTTAAAGAAGGCCGTGCCAACATCAACGCCGTATGCTCATGCCTCAAGGGCAAACCATCACCCGTACCCGCGCCACGAGGCATCCGCCACCGGCGTCGCACACGCACCGGCATTCATTATGGGGCCTGGGGCGAAGCCCCAGCAGGGAGATGCAGGGGCGGCTGCCCGCCCCTTTGCGCGGGGTACGGGGCGCAGCCCCGAAAGCCCTCAGGCGCAGAGCGGGGCACGGGGCGCGCAGCCCCCGAAAGCCCTCAGGCGCAGAGCAGGTCACGGGGGCGCAGCCCCCGGCGCAGCCCGAGAGGGAGAAGGCGCGCACGATGCGCGCCCTACGGGAAAGGCCGTGCCAACATCAACGCCGTATGCTCATGCCTCAAGAGCAAACCATCACCCGTACCCGCGCCACGAGGCATCCGCCACCGGCGTGGCACATGCACCGGCATTCATTATGGGGCCTGGGGCGAAGCCCCGTCAGGGAGATGCAAGGGGCGGCTGCCCGCCCTTTGCGCGGGGCACGGGGGCGCCGCCCCCGAAGCCCTCAGGCGCAGAGCAGGGCACGGGGGCGCAGCCCCGAAAGCCCTCAGGTGCAGAGCGGGGCACGGGGCGCGCAGCCCCCGAAAGCCATCCCAGGGGCGCGTAGCCCCCGAAAGAGCATCGGACGTTGCGGGGTGGCGGACGGACGTTGCGGGGTGGCGGACGGAGGCTGCGGGGTGGCGGACGGACGTTGCGGGGTGGCGGACGGACGTTGCGGGGTGGCGGACGGACGTCGCGGGGTGGCGGACGGACGTTGCGGGGTGGCGGACGTAACGTTGCGGGGTCGCGGACGGACGTTGCGGGGTGGCGGACGGACGTTGCGGGGTGGCGGACGGACGTTGCGGGGTGGCGGACGGACGTTGCGGGGTGGCGGACGGACGTTGCGGGGTGGCGGACGGACGTTGCGGGTGAAAGCAGGGACGCGATCGATCGCGCCCATACAGTGCCTCCCGGCAAAAATGGTATCATCGCCCGCGATGCAAACTTCGTAAACATGGTGAGCGAAGCTTCCCTCCCCCGACATCGCTGCGAACAGCGTTAAGGGAGTTGACTAGCAAAAACGAATATACTCCTCCGCTGGATGGTATTATCGCCTCTACTCTTCTGTACTGTCCTCTTCTCCCTCCACCACCGGCGCCTCGCTCTGCCCTGCCGCCCGCTCCAAGTTGAGCGCCAGCAGACGCGCCAGTATCTCGTCGTCGCTCAGGTCGTGCGGCCACCCGTAGGCGTCGAACACCGCCGCGTCGAGCCGCTTGTGGATGAGGTCCAGCCAGTCGGGGCGCCTGTTGTAGAGGTTCGTCAGCGTGCGGTCCTTCAGCTTGCCGCCACCGCTGGCTAGCTCTTCGGCCGAGGGGTTTAGCCACTCATCGCGCAGGCGCACCAACTCGCGGGCAGCGTCCGCGATAGCCTGCACCTTCGGGTCGCTCTGGTCTTCCTTGCCGGGCGGCCAGGGGAACGGGAAAGTTTCGAAGCAGGTAGCAACAACGTAAACAGGTCTACCGCCTTCAGCGCCGTCACCGTGAGTAGATGCTTGCGCTAAAGCCCAAACCTCGTGAAGCCGCGAGTGAATCACACCGAACGCAAAATCATCATCGCGCGCAACGACACAGAGTTTATGATCTGGCAACGCTGGAGGCTGTAGCCATACGAAAACCCGATGCTTTGCGACCCTCACCGTAGCGATATAGCGGAACAGTCCCTTTATCGCCGCGCGCATACCAGGGCGGGGCCGCGTGTGGAGCCACCACTTCTCAGCAGTGTCCGCCTCCCGATTTTTCACCCGCTGCGGATATACGAACTGCTTGATGTGAGCAAAAGGCAGCTCATACTGTGCCGCTTGAGCTTCAGTCATATCGACACCAAAATCGATAATCCATACGTTCCGCGAACGGGAGGTAATGTCGACGCCGTTCACTGATGGTCGTACAACTTCCGAATTTGGGCGACCGTTGGGGTTGTCTGTTGCAGCGAGCATCTCGAGAGCGAGTGTCGCCGGTATGTCGAAAGGCCCTGCCTTTTGGCTACCAACAAAGGCTATATTGCTATTCTCGCGAAGGGGCCGCGCAGCCGTTAAATCGACTGCGGCGGTTAAATCTGCGTTGATTGCACCTGCACTTTTGCCATCGTGAACGCGCACTTGTTCTTTGCCGCTATCAAACCCCACCATCGAGACGCGCACAGCAGCACCATCGAGCACCCAAGGGCGGTCGGCCCACGCCATAAAGATGTCCCCGGTTTGCTTAATACGTTCGAGCACCTTCCGATTGGCGCCCGCTCGAATAGATTGAGTGCTCAGGAGGCCGGCGCGCTGAACGTGTCCGTTCGCTATCCGCTCTCTACTCCGCTCGAACCAGTAGGTTACGAGATCCGCTCCACCTGGAACACGCCCTTGGTAAAGTTTCCAGAGGCTCTCGGTGTAGGTGTCACCAAGTTCGCGCCGCAATTTACTGCCACCCAAAAACGGCGGGTTCCCGACAATCACATCCGCCTCGGGCCACTCCGGCTCGGCGGGCTGGCCGTTGAGGTCCGCCGCCAGGATGGCATCGCGGCACTGGATGTTCTGCAACGATTGAAGCACCGGCTCCTCGATGTCGTAGAAGCCGTTGGCGCGCTTCCACTGCAGGTAGCCGATCCACACCACCACCTGCGCCAGCTCGGCCGCGAACGGGTTCTTCTCCAGGCCGTAGAGCTGGGCCGGCGAGACGCTCAGCTCGGGCTGCTGGAGGCCCAGGCCGCCCGCAAACGTCCATACCTGTTTCTCAAGGTCCTTCAGCACGTTGAGCGAAACATACAGGAAGTTCCCGCTGCCGCAGGCCGGGTCGAGCACGCGCACCTTCGCGAGGCGCTCGGTAAACTCCAGCAGCATCCCCTCGGCCACACCCTTGAGCTGGCGCTGCCGGTTGGCGCTGACGCCCTCGGCCAGCCACTGCTCGCGCAAGGCAGCTACGCCGGCCTTCACTTCCTCCCACTCGCGGCGCAGCGGCTGCATCAGCACCGGCTCGACAATTAGCAGGATGTCGTCGCGGCTGGTGTAGTGTGCGCCGAGCTGCGACCGCTTCAATGGATCCAGGCTGCGCTCGAACAGCGTGCCGAAGATCGCCGGCTCGACCTGGCTCCAATCCAGGCGGGCGGCATCCGCAAGAAACGTCAGCTCGTCGGCGTTCAGCGCCAGCGCATCGTCGTCGTTGAACAGCCAGCCGTTGAAGCGCGGCACCTTCTCCATCCCGAAGTAGTCGCCGGTCTTCATTGCGCGGAACAGCGCTCGCGTGCGTGGCACAAACTCGCCGGGCTTGAGCACGGCCTGCTTGATGCTTTGCGACATCAGCTCGGCCGGCAGCACCTGGATGTCCTCGGCAAACAGCGCGAACAGCACCTTCATGAAGAAGTGGGCGATCTCGCTCGGCGCAAACCCGCGCTTCTCAAGAAACTGGGCCACCTGCGCCAGGCGCGCCGCCGCCCGCTCGGTGATCGTCGCCTGCCGCTCGACTGGCCGTAGCTGCTCGGGGTTGCTGAGCACCTGGCGCAGCAGCTCGCGCGTGTCGGCGTTCTGAAGGTCGGCGTTCTTGAACGCGACCACCTTCGAGGAGAAGCCGGTGAACTCGATATGCACCTCGTAGCTGGCGATGTCGCAGGCGACGAGGATCGGCGGGTTGTCGAGGTCGGCGCGGTAGAGCGTGAGCTGCTGGTAGGCAGCCGTCAGGTCGGGGTACTTCCCCTTGGTCTTATACTCCCAGGCGAAGCGATCCTTGTACCAGACATCCGCGAAGCCCTTGCCGCCGCCGGATTTCGCGAGCGGCTTCTCGAAGCGGAAGAACGTGCCTTTGGGGTCGGCGTCGAGCGGGGCCTTCACGCCGAGCAAAGCGCACAAGTCGTTGAAGTGCGACTGCGCGACCGCTCGCTCGTTGACGGTAACGGCATCCCACTTCTTGACAAACTCCTGTGCGCGGGCGGCGATGTCGGTCATCGTTGGGCCTTTTTGCTGAGCGGCGGTGTCGCTGATTATTCTACACCAGGGGAACGCTGGTTGTGAAGTGCGAGATACGCAACCATGCGTTCCCCTCCCCTGGCAGGCGCAGGGGGAGGCATCGCACGACCTGCGCACTATTGACGAAAGCCGCGATAGCCACTACAATACGGCCCCACAGCCTGCGCGCAGCCAGCAGGCGGCACACGGCCCGGTAGCTCAGTGGATAGAGCACCAGTCTTCGGAACTGGGTGTCGGGGGTTCGAATCCCTCCCGGGTCGCCAGCCATACCAGCAGCAAGCCCCGCACGACACTGATCGTGCGGGGCTTGCTGCCTTGAAGCCCAGTGAGCAGTGCTGGCCACCGCCTACTGAAACCGACGCGAGAGCAGCAGAAATCCCATCGCGACGAGGAGCAGCGCCCAGTTCCACCAGGTGCCCGGCGCAACGAAGTTGAGCGCCAGCGAGGCCGCGACGCACACGAGGCCTGCTACCGAGAGGACGACCCGCAGCCGGCGGTTTGGTTTGCTCATCGATACAGCTCCAGTTGGTGGAGGTTCGAGGGCGGCTTCGCCGCCCCCGAAGTTCGTATTGTGTTGCACGACGTGGCGAAGCCACACAGTGCACCACAAACTATACGTGATCAAGCGAACAGCGATCATACCAGCTGCCGGGCGAAAAAGAGCGCGATCTCGCTCCCCGCCGATCCTTGCGGATCGTACAGCGTCGTATCCAGCCCGCAGAACTGAAACCCAACCCTCTGATAGAACTGGATCGCGCCGTAGTTGACGTTCTGGGTTTCGAGCCAGAGGCAGCGCGCCTGCCGTTCCCGCGCGGCCCGCACCACGTCGTCGATCAAGGCGCGGCCAGCTCCGCGTACGCGGTACGGTGGGGCAATGTACAGGTGCCCAAGCACGGCGCGGCGATTCCACAGCTCGAGCTTCAAGGCCGCCACGCCAACCAGCGTCTCCTCGATTTCGGCGACGACGACGTGATCGAACGTCGGGAAGCCATCCACGTCGTCGGCAAGCTCATAGGCTTTGTGCAGCGGTGGCGCGATTGCGGTGTCTTCCAGCCGAACCGACAGGCCGCTCACCACAGCCTGATACACCCGGCCGGTCGTGAAGGAGGTGTCGAGCGCGCAGAGTGCGGCGCGATCATCTGGCCAGCGCAAGGGGCGAAGCTTGACCATTGATAGCAGCTCCGTTTGATCTCTTTCGCTCTATGATACCACCTCCGTTTGATTATGTTCTTCGGGGCTTACGCAGTTGCAGGGCTCGTGCAACGTCTGTCGACCCCTCCCCCTACCCCCTCCGCTGTCAGAGGAGGGGGTAAGGGGAGTGAGGGCCGACGTTGCACGAGCCCTGTACGCAGTTGGCGCTCACAGCCTTCGGCAGAGCGGTACTATGCTCCGTATCGTGTGCGGTTTTCCGCGCTGTGCGCGGAAAACCCCACACAGAAATTGTTAATTGTTACTGTAGTGGTATAATCGCAGCCGCCCCGCACGCACCTGCGTTCACGCCACGTGTTGCCCGCCGCGGCTGTACATAGCAAACAGAAAGCAACGACCGTGACACACTCGCCTACCCTTGGCTGGAGCCCCGAGCGCACCTGGCTATTCGCGGTTGGCACACTGGAATGGCAGCACGCCGAGGACTTCGCTTCCTTCCCTAAAGAGAACCGCCGCGACGCCGCGCTGGTCGAGTTCTTCCGCGCGCAGGGCCTTCCGGCGGCGCAGATCGTCTACCTGCAAGACCGCCAGGCCACCACGGCGCGCATCCAGCATGCGCTCGAAGCCCAGCTCGCCGCCGCCGGCCCCGGCGACCTGCTGGTGCTCTACTACTGCGGCCACGGCTACCGAACCGACAGCGGCGCGGCGTGCTTCGCCAGCTACGACGCGGGCGCGGCGAACAATGCGGGCTGGGCGGTCGAGAGCATCCCCGCGACGATCGAGCGCTGCTTTGGCGGCGCGCGCGCCCTGCTGCTGGCCGACTGCTGCTGCTCGGGCAGCCTGGCCGACGCGATCACCCGCCAGGCCAAGAAGGTCGCCTACGCCTGCCTGGCCTCCTCGCTGGCGAACGAGTCGTCGACCGGCAACTGGACGTTTACCGAGGGCCTGCTGGCTGGGCTGCGCGGCCAGGCGTTTGTCGACGCCAACGGCGACAGCACGATCTCGCTGCGCGAGCTGGCGGCGCAGATCGCCGAGAGCATGGCCTTCGCCGAGGAGCAGATCGCCACCTTCGCCACCACCCCCGGCTTCGACGCCGACATCGTCGTGGCGGCGGCGCGCCCGCGGCTCGACCCGCGCGTCGGCCAGCGCGTCGAGGTGCTTTCGGCGGGCGAGTGGTACCCGGCGCAGATCATCGACGCGCGCGCCGGCCAGCTCAAGGTGCACTACTACGGCTACGAAGAAAGCGACGACGAGTGGGTGGCGGGCGAGCGCACCCGCGCGCCAGTGCGCCCGGTGTACGCGGTTGGCGCGCGCGTCGAGGTGCGCTGGAAGCGCACGTGGTACCCCGCCAGGGTTGTGGATGTCCGCTCCGGCATCCACCAGATCAAGTACGACGACTACGGCCCCGAGTGGAACGAGTGGGTCGCCTCCGAGCGCATCCGCCCGGCCAAGTGAGCGCATATGCCAGCGTACGACTATATCATCGCGGGCGGCGGCGCGGCCGGCCTGAGCCTGGCCTACCAGCTGATCAACAGCCCGCTGGGCGACCGCGCGATCCTGATCGCCGACAAGGGCAACAAGCGGCAGAACGATCGCACCTGGGCGTTCTGGGCCGACGAGCCCACGCCGTTTGAAGCGATCGTATACCGCTCGTGGGAGCAGCTTCAGCTAGCCGACGACGACAGCGCGCAGCTGATCGACCTGAAGCGCTACCGCTACCAGATGATCCGCGGCATCGATTTCTACCGCTTCGTCCACGCCGCGCTCGCGCGCTGCCCGAATGTGACCATGCTGCAAGGTACGGTCGAGCAGATCGCCGACGACGAGGCCTGCGCGCATGTGATTGTCGACGGCCAGCGCTACAGCGGCGCCTGGGTGTTCGACAGCGTCTTCCGGCCGGCCGAGGTTGCCGAAGACGCGCGCCACCAGTACCTGCAGCTGCACTTCAAGGGCTGGGAGATCGAAACCGCATCCGATGCCTTCAACCCCGCAGCCGCCACGCTGATGGATTTCCGCACGCCGCAGGAGCGCGAGACGCGCTTCTTCTATGTGCTGCCGTTCTCGCCACGGCGCGCGCTGGTCGAGTTCACCGCCTTCGCCGACGACCGCTTCAGCAACACCGAGTATGCCGAGGCGCTGCGCGAGTACCTGGCCGACGTGCTGCACATCGCCGAGTACCGGGTCGTCGCCGAAGAGCAGGGCGTCATCCCGGCCACCGACCACCCGTTCCCGCGCCGCCTGGGCCGCCGGGTGATGGCGATCGGCACCAAGGGCGGGCGCGTCAAGCCCAGCACGGGCTATGCGTTTGTACGCATCCAGCACGACTCGTCGGCGATCATCCGCTCGCTGATCGAGCACGGCCACCCGTTCGACGTGCCCGAGGACGCGCAGCGCTACCGCCTGCTCGACGCGGTGATGCTCGAGATGATGGATCACTATGGCGACCAGCTCAAGCCAATCTTCACGGCGATGTTCGAGCGTAACCCGATCGACCGGATCTTCCGCTTTCTCGATGAAGAAAGCTCGCCGCTCGAGAACGCACAGCTGATTGCCACGCTGCCGCCGGCGCTGTTTGTTCAGGCGGCGTTGCAGTGGCAGTTCACGCACAATACGCCGCTCAGGCCGTTCGCCAGGCTGTTTGAAGAGCCGCCGGGCGAGCACGACCGCGCCGCAGAATAATGCCCACGGCTCGTGCAGCGTCTCGCCGCCGCTCCCTCCGCCGCCTATCAGCGACAGGGCTCGTGCGACGTCTTTCGACCCCTCCCCTCTCAGGGAAGGGGGTAACACATCTGGCTGTGTGGTGCGGTCGCGGCGGCGACCGCACCCACAGCCAACAATAATCCCCTCTCCCGCGTGCGGGAGAGGGGAAGGGGTGAGGGCCGGCGTTGCGCAGGCACTGAGCGAAGGCAGCGCACCCAAGTGCGTGCTCGCTATGCTACAATAGCGCCAGTTCCTTGGCGCCCAATGCTGAAGCCGGGCGCGTTCTCCGGAGGCGCCGCCGGCAGCATGCCAGGCCGCCTGGGTTCAAACCATGCAGATACTGATCGTTGACGACGACCGCATCCAACGCCACATTTTGTCGAAGCAGCTCGGCCAGCTTGGGTATAGTGTGCGCGAGGCCGACGACGGCGCGCTAGCGTGGGCCATGCTGCAGGAAGCGCCTGCGCCGATTGTGGTGACGAACTGGAGCATGCCCGGCTTCAACGGCCCCGAGCTGATCGCCCGCATCCGCGCGGCGCGCTTTCCCGGCTACACCTATGTCATCCTGCTCACCGCCAAAGACGGCCGCGACAACATCGTGCGCGGGCTCGACGCCGGCGCCGACGACTACCTCATCAAGCCGTGCGACCCGAGTGAGCTGCGCGCGCGCGTGGCCATCGCCGCGCGGATCGTCGACCTCGAGATGCGCCTGCGCACCGCGCGCGACACCGATGGCCTTACCGGGCTGCTCAACCGCATGGCGATCACCAACGCCGTCGAGATCGAGCTGGCGCGCGCGGGTCGCGAGGGCACGTCGGCGGGGGTGGCGCTGCTCGACGTGGACTATTTCAAGCAGGTGAACGACCAGCACGGCCACCAGGTCGGCGACATGGCGCTACGCCATGTCGCCGTGGTGGTCGCCCGCAACATCCGCCCATACGATCTGCTGGGCCGCTGGGGCGGCGAGGAGCTGCTGCTGCTGCTGCCGCGCACGACGCTGGCCGAGGCCACCGCAGTCGCCGAGCGCGTCTGCGCCGGCATTGCCGCAGCGCCGATCGACCTGGGCCAGGGCCGGCAGCTGCGCCTGAGCGCCAGCCTGGGCGTCGCCAACACTGCCGGCGACCCGACCTGCCCGCTGGATACGCTGGTGCAGCGCGCCGACGCGGCGCTCTACCAGGCCAAGGCCGCCGGCCGCAACTGCGTGCGCGCTGCGCAGCCCCCTAATCGAGCGGCTTGAGGTTCGCCACAATCGCAGCGCGCTGCGGCTCGAGAAACGGCGCCAGCACGATCTTCTCGCCCAGCGTCGCCGGGTCTTCGTCGACGGCAAACCCCGGCTCGTCCGAAGCAATCTCGAACAGAATGCCGTTTGGCTCGCGGAAGTACAGGCTGCGGAACCAGTAGCGGTCGATCTTGCCGCTGTTCGGAATGCGCAGGCTGTTCAGGCGCTCGGCCCAGGCGTCGTACTCGGCGAATGTGGGCGTGCGCAGCGCGACGTGGTGCACCCCACCCGCGCCCGAGCGCGCTGGCGGCAGATCAGGCTGCACGGCCACGTGCAGCTCGGCGCCCGGCCCGCCCGCGCCCATCGCATAGACGTGCACGGCGTGGCGATTGTTCTCGGGGTGGGCGTAGCTGCGCGCCGGCTGCATGTTCAGCACGCGCTGCAGGATCGCGTCGGTTGGCGCAAGCTCGGGCACGCTGAGCATGATCGGGCCGAGCCCGCGCACCTGGTAGGCCGCCGGGATGGGGCTGCGATCCCACGGGTGCGCCTCGCCCGCGCCGCCGTCGTCCACCAGCGCCAGGCGCTGCCCCTCGTGATCCTCGAAGTCGAGCGTAAGCCGGCCATCGCGCTCGGCAAGCTCGCCGGCCGCCACGCCGCGCTCGCGCAGGTGCCCGGCCCACCACGCCAGCGCCTCGGCGCCGGCCACGCGCAGGTGGGTGCGCGTGATCGCGCGCGTGCCACGCCGCTCGCGCGGCACCGGCCAGTCGAAGAACGTCAGGTCGCTGCCGGGGCTGCCCTGCGCGTCGGCATAGAACAGGTGATAGGCGCTGACGTCGTCCTGGTTCACGCTGCGCTTCACCAGGCGCATGCCCAGCGTCTGCGTATAGAAGCGGTAGTTATCGCGAATCTGCGCCGACACGGCGGTCAGATGGTGAATGCCTAGCAGGTTCATGGTCTTCCTCCAAAGTAATAGACATAGGAGCTACGTAGCTGCGTGCGGAAAACCACACGCAACACACAAGGATAGTAACGCTCTGCCGAAGGCTGAGCACGCCAACTGCGTTTGTCCTAAGAGACTGTTTGAAAAGCCAGTGTACCACCAAGGCACCAAGGCACCAAGCGCTCATTCGCTGAAAAAGCACCAACACGACATACTCGATCGTGGTGTCTTCGTGTCTTGGTGGTTACTTCTCAAACAATTTCTAAGAAGCTGTTTGAAAAGGGTGGTTTGGAGGGACGAAGTCCCTCCAAGTTTCCACTTTTCTGGCGGGTGGCCGCCACCCGCCAGAAGGGAAGTGCGAGGGCTATGCCCCTCGCGCACCCCTTCTCAAACAATTTCTAAGACATTAGGGGTTACGCACTCGCGGCGCGTGCTCGAGCAGCCAGCCAGTGGCGGCGCGCACCTCGGCCGGGCTGAGCGCGTGGCCGCCCGGCTCCCAGTGCAGCGTCACCGCCGCGCCGGCCTGGCCCAGCAGCTCGGCCAGCCGCTCGGTCTGCGCCGGCGCGACCATCTGGTCGAAGCGGCCGGCGCCGAGGAACACCGGCACGCCGCGCAGGTCGGGCGAGCGATCGGGCTCGAACGGCACCATCGCGTGGAACAGCACCGCCCCGGCCAGCACGCTCGGATGGCGCAGCAGCAGGCTTGCGGCGATGTTCGCGCCATTCGAAAAGCCCACCGCAATCACCTGCCTGGCGTCGAGCTGATAGGCCGCGCAGGCGCCGTCGACAAACGCGGCAAGGTCGTCGGTGCGGCGCCGCAGGTCGTCCTGGTCGAATACGCCTTCGGCCAGGCGGCGGAAAAATCGCGGCATGCCACGCTCAAGCACCTGGCCGCGCGGGCTGAGCAGCGCGGCGCCGGGGTGCAGCGCGCGGCCAAGCCCCAGCAGGTCGTGCTCGTTGCCGCCGGTGCCGTGCAGCAGCAGCAGCGTCGGCGCGCCCGCCTCGCGCGCCGCGACGAACTGGTGAACAAACGAAAGGGTGCCGGTCTCCATCTAGCGCCTCTCCTTCTCCGGGGCAGTGCTGTTTAGCACTAAACTTGAAAGCCAAAAAACTACGATGGCAGGTTCTGATCGAGCTTGCGCAGCAGGCGCAGCAGCTCGTGCTGCTCGTCGGCCGAAAGCGGCGCGAGCATACCGGCGATCAGCGCCTCTTGCTGCGGCACCACCGCCGCGAACAGCTCCTGGCCACGCTCGGTAAGCGAAAGGCAGTTGGTGCGGCCCTCCTGGCGCCGCGTGATCAGGCCATCTTGCTCGAGCCGGTTCAGCAGCTGCGAGATGTTGCCTTTCGTCACCAGCAGGGCGTTCGCCAGCTCCTGCTGGCTGATGCCGCTCGCCGCGCCGACCTGCGCCAGCACGTCGAACTGCGCGGCGTTCAGGCCGTGCTGCCGAAAAAAGCGCTCCGAGCGCGTGTCGACCTTCTGGAACACGCGCGCCAGCCGCAGCCATGCCAGCACTGCCGGCTGCCGCAAGCTCGATCGGTGTGTGTGCGCAGTTCGTTTCATGGCAACCAGTTTAGCACTAAACTTTGTTTGTGTCAAGCGGCCGCGCGAGGACACCAGGGCTCGTGCAAAGTCGCCCCTCACCCCCTACCCCCTCTCCCGAGCGCGTGCGACCGCACCACACAGCCAGATGTGTTTCCCCTCCCCTGATAGGGGAGGGGGGAGGGAGAGGGGTCGAAAAACGCTGCACGAGCGCCTGTGCGAGGCCACGCCCTGTGGCGCAGCGGCGCTTGTAGGGGAAATACCTGACACAGTGCCCAGTGTTTTCCTTACAACAGAATCACCAGGATATGGTTATAGTGCTAGGCAACCTCAGAGCCACGATCTTCGCCGAGATGCATAAGCAGCGATGGAGTAGAGGTGGCGTGGTGGGATACGATTCCCATTTTCATCACCAGCACCGACACATGCGTGCTGGATCTGCTCGCCGCGCCGCTCAAGCACCTGAACCGCCGCTGTTTCGCGAAGCCGTTTGATGTCGATCTATTTCTGGGGTGCGTGTTGCAGGCACTTGACACAGCCAGCCAATAGACTTTATTGGAAATAACAATGGTGGGAGTTTGGGGGCCGCACGCCCCCAAGAATCCTCTCTTGGTGGGGCAAAGCCCCTTCGGCTCCCCTATTTCCGATAAAGTCTAATGGCGCGAACCTATAGAGTTACTTGAGCTAGTACCCACAGGATAGGAAGCGCACTATGACACAACCAGTTGTGCGGCGCCGTCGCTCGAAGCACCCAATGATTGTCGTGATCGGCGGCGGCCGCATTCTACCCGAGTACTTCAACCAGCAGCTGCGCGGCCCGGCGTCGTGCGAGATCGTGACAGCCATGCTGCCAAGCGAGGTATTATGGCGGCTCGGGCGGCAGCGCGTGCCTGTGGTGATCTGCGACGACACCGCGCCGGGCATGCGCAACTTTCAGCTCATGCGCGAGATCAAGGCGCGCTCGCCGCAGACATGCGTGGTGCTGGTGGTGCCCAGCGGCTCGCCCGACCAGGAGCAGCGCGCCAAGGCGGCCGGCGCCGACGTGTACCTGCCGCAGACGTTCGCGCTGCGGCGCCTCCAGCTGCTGCTCGACAGCATTACGATCTGATGTGGCGCTGCCAAAGCCGGCAAGCCGATCCATTACCCATGCGCCGCCTACCCGGCAGGGTTTGCGGGCCGCTGTGGCGGCTGCCGACCGGGTGCGTACCCCGCGCCAGACATGGCGTGGCCGCTACAGCGTGGGGTGGGCGCGCTCGGCCATGAGCGCCTCGATGGCGCGCTCCAGCTCCTGCTCGATGCGCTCGAACAGCCCGGCAGCCTCGTGCTGTGTGCGCTGGCGCGCGTTCTGCTCGAGCTCGGCGCAGCACGCGGCTAGGTCGGTGGCGCCGAGGTTCAGGCTGCTGCCGCGCAGCCGGTGCGCCAGCGCCGCCGCGGCTTCCATGTTGCCGCTGGCCAGCGCAGCGCGCAGCGCTGCCACCTGCGTGTGCGCGTCGGGCACGAACATGTCGATCAGCTCGCCGAGCATGTCGGGCTCGCCCGGCGACTGGAGCGCGCGCACGTGCGCCAGCGTCTCGCGGTCGAGCTGCGCCGGCGTGCTGGCCGATGGGCCACGCAGCCAGCGCGCGAGCACCAGCTCGAGATCGGCCCGCCGCACCGGCTTGCTCAGGAAATCGTCCATACCCACCGCAACGCAGGCCTCGCGGTCGCCCGGCATGGCGGTGGCGGTCATTGCGACGATCGGCGTGTGCCTGCCGCTGGCGCGCTCGAAATCGCGGATCGCGCGGCTGGCCGCGAACCCATCAAGCTCAGGCATCTGGCAGTCCATCAGGATCAGTGCGTAGGGCGTTCCGGCCACCACCGCCTCGAGCGCGGCGCGGCCGTTCGCAGCCAGATCGGCCTGGTAGCCCAGCGCGGCCAGCTGGCGCTGCGCCAGCTGCCGATTGACGGCGTGGTCGTCGGCTACCAGAATGCGCAGCCCCACCAGCGGCGCGGGCTGGGGCTGTGCCGGCGTGGCGCGGCGCTCGCTGGCATGCTGGCCCTCGTGTGCCAGCCGCACCAGCGTGTCGAGCAGCGGCCCCTGCCGGATCGGCTTGGTCAGGTATGCTGCGAAGCCGCTTTGCAGCGCCTGCTCGCCCTGGCCGCGCTCGTCGAACGCCGTGAGCAGAACGCGGCGCGTGTGCGCGATCGCCGGGTCGCGGTCGATCGCGCGCGCCAGCGCAAAGCCGTCGAGCTCGGGCATGGCCAGGTCGGTGATCACCAGGTCGTAGGGCGCGCCGGCCGCAGCCGCGCGCCGCAGCATTGGCAGCGCGGCGCCGCCGCTCTCGCAGCCGTCGGCGCAGGCGCCCCAGGCGCGCAGCACCCGCACCAGTATATCGCGGCTGGTGCGGCTGTCGTCTACCACCAGCAGCCGCAGCCCCGCCAGCCCAGCCGGAAGCGCGCGGCCGGCATCGGCAGGCTGGCTAGTGAAGCGCGCAGTGAAGCTGAAGCTGGTGCCCTGGCCTTCGCTGCTGGTCAGGCCGATGTCGCCGCCCATCAGCTCAACCAAGTGCTTGCAGATCGCCAGACCCAGGCCAGTGCCGCCGTACTTGCGCGTCACCGAGGCGTCGGCCTGGCTGAATGGCTGGAACAGCCGCCGCTGGTCGGCCTCGGATATGCCAATGCCCGTATCCTGCACCACAAAGCGCACCAGCACGCTCGTGCCGCTGGCCTCGGCCAGCTCGGCGCGCACCACGATCTCGCCCTGTTCGGTGAACTTCACCGCGTTCCCCAGCAAGTTCAGCAGCACCTGGCGCAGCCGGCCGGCATCGCCGCGCAGCCGCCTGGGAATATCCGGCGCCACGAATGTCAGCAGCGCGAGCTTTTTCTCGCGCGCCCGGCCCGTCAGCAGCTCGGCGCTGCCCTCGACAACCGCCAGCAGGTCGAGCTCGGCCTCGTCAAGCTGCAGCTTGCCCGCCTCGATCTTCGAGAAATCGAGAATATCGTTGATGATCGTCAGCAGCGCCAGCGCCGATTCGTGCACGATCGTCGCACACTCGCGCTGGTCGGCCCGCAGCTCGGTGTCCAGCAGCAGCTCGATCATGCCGATGATCCCGTTCATGGGCGTGCGGATCTCGTGGCTCATGGTCGCCATAAACGCCGACTTCAGCCGCGATGCTTCGAGCGCCTGGTCGCGCGCCTGCGCCAGCTCGGCCTCAAAGCGCTTGCGCTCGGTGATGTCGAGCGTGATGCCCTGCATCAGCAGCGGCTTGCCGCCGTCGTCGTATACGACGTGGCCGGCGTCGCGGAACCATACCACCCGGCCGTCGCGCGTGAGCGCGCGGTACTCGGCCGGGATCGGCTGCACGCTGGTTTGCGCGTCGTTCACGCGCGACAGCACATACTCGCGGTCGTCGGGGTGGATCTGCTTGAGCCAGAGCGTCGGGTCGGCCAGCCACTCGGCCGGCGTAAAGCCGAGGATGCTCTCGATTTGCGGGCTGATGTAGCGCGTGCTGCTGCTCTCGTCGACATTGGCGGTATAGATGATCGCCGGGATCTGCTCTACCAGGCTGCGGTACTGCGCTTCGGCGGCGCGCAGCGCCTCTTCGGCCTGGCGCCGCTCGGTGATGTCTTCGACGACATAGGCGAAGCGCGGACGGTCGCTCGCTACGCCCGCGATCGGCCCCAGCGTCGCGCGGCGCCAGCACATGCGCCCGCCGATCCGCCGCTGGTACTCCAGGCTGGCCGGGCCGCCACGCCGCAGGCTCTCGCGGGCCATCTCGAGCCATGGCACTAGCTCGTCGCGGCTGAGCCAGCTGCTCAGCGGCTGGTTCTGCATGCCGGCCTGGCTGAGCCCGAAGCGCTCGGCGCCTTTCTGGTTCACGCCCACGAACAGCAGGTCGTCGTCGGCAAGCTCCAGCACGCCCATGAGGAATGGCGTGCTGTCGTAGAAGCTGCGCAGCGTGGCCTCGCTGGCGCGCAGCGCCTGCTCGGCGGCGCGGTGATCGGTCACATCCGCGCCGGTGCCGATCAGGTACTCGGGCGCGCCGGCCGCGTCGCAGATCGCGGTGTTCGTCCAGGCGATCAGCCGGCAGTGGCCGTCGCGCGCGATCCATTCGTTCTCAAAGGCGATCGGGAACTCGCCGTCACACAGCCGCCCGAACATCGCGCGCACCGCCGCGATCTGCTCGGGAGGCAGCAGCAGATCCCAGAACACCCTGCCACGTACTTCGTCGAAACAGTAGCCCGAGGCCTGCTCGCAGGCGCGGTTGAAGCGCACGATCCGCCCCTGCCGATCGGCTACGATCACCAGGCTGCTGATCGTCTCGACCACTGCGGCGGCGAAGTCGTGCTCGCGCCGCGCCGAGCTGGCCACGCGGCGCGCGGCCCGCGCTGGGCGCCTGCGCACCGCATCGCCGAGAAACAGCAGGGTTTGCGTTTCGGCCACCGGCAGCAGCCGGCCGCGCAGCCGCAGCCCTCCGGCGCGCGCAACCAGCGTCGCGCATACGTGGGCGCTCAGCGCCTCGTAGGTTGCGGGCGGCGCCGGCCGCTCGATCCTGAACGCCTGGTCGAGCGCCATGCCAGGCGCCAGGCTGGGGTAGCGCTGCCGCAGCGCCGGGCCGATCTGCACGACACGCAGCTCGCGGTCGAGCATAAGATGCATCGGGAACGCGCGCGCCAACGTGTCGGGGGCGATTCCAAGCGATGAAGTGGACACGCCCGATCCTCCTGTAAACACACATATCGCATATGCCAAAGGCCGCGCCGCCGGGCTCGCGCCCCGCGCGGCGATCTGCAGCATAGCACGCGCGCGCGCGAAACAATAGCGTTGGGCATCGCAAAATTGGAGCGATTTGGTGTCGAAATGCGTGCTTTTGCCTGGCTACGCGTGCCACTAGCGGAGAGGAAAGCAGGCCGTGCCGGCGAGCCATGGCCTGTGCGCATGCCTCAGGGCAGCGCAGCACCGGCCGCCGCTCCCTGAGGCATGCGCCACCGGCGCCGGCCTGCCAACCACGCGCGCCAAACCTGCTACCATGCCCGCGCTCGCCCAATGAAACCACGAAATGGAGCCAACCATGCGCCAGCCATTTACCTCCGCCGACTGGGTCGGCGCCGCATTCGACGCGCTCTGCCCCGGCCGGCACACGCTGGTCGGCGCCGCGCGCCTGATCGACGAGCGGCAGACCGCGTATCAGCACCTGGTGATCGCCGACGTGCCGGTGCTCGGCCGCGGCCTGTTCCTCGACGGCAATGTCCAGCTGATCGCCTGCGGCGAGCAGGCCTACCACGAGCGCCTGGCGCTGCTGCCGCTGCTCGCCCACGATCGGCCCGGCGAGGTGCTTATTCTTGGGGGCGGCGACGGCTGCGCCGCGCGCGAGGCGCTGCGCGACCCGCGTGTCGAGCGCGTCACGCTGGTCGAGCTCGACGGCGCGGTGATCGACGCCTGCGCGGCGCACTTGGCCGAGCTTAATCGCGGCAGCCTGGCCGACGCGCGCGTGCGCGTGGTGGTGGCCGACGCGCGCGAGTTTCTGCGGCAGGCGCCGCTGGCCGATTACGCGGTGGTGATCGTCGATTTCCTCGATGCCTACAGCGCCGCCGACCTGGCGCTGTACGAGCAGGTGCTGGCCGAGCTGGCCACCGCTGTAGCGCCGGGCGCGATCGTCAGCCTGCACGGCGACGCCGGCAACCCGCCCTACTGGTCGGCGCTGCGGCTGCAGGCGCTAGCGGCGCGCCACTTCCGGCATGTGGCCATGCACAGCGCGTTTGTCAACTGCTACGCTAGCGAGTGGGGCTTTCTGCTGGCCGGCAATGGCGCGCCGCCGGCCGAGTGGTTGAGCGCCGGGCGCATCGCGGGGCAGGCGGCGGCGCTGGCGCAGCCGCTGGCCACGATCGTGCCCGAGCTGTTTCCTGCGGCGCTGCGCCTGGCCCCGCACACGGCCGCGCTGGCCGCCGAGCTTGCCGCCGACCCATACTTGCTGCCGGCGGGGCACCAGGCCGAAGCGCGCTGGGTGCCGGGCGGCGAGGCCGCGCATACCAGCTCTGTTTGATCACTTTTGTGTTGCGATGCCCTGTCCGGCTTCGCCGGGCAGGGCATCGCAACAAGGTCGGGGGCGGCTTCGCCGCCCCGACCCCCACATACAGCACGTGATCAGCTGGAGAAAGATCCCGGAGCACTAGCTCCCTCCAAGATCCTTCTTCAAAGCAGCAGGGCGTCTCGTGGCCGCCCCAGACCGCCGCGCCACTAGCGCGCCAGCGCCGAAAGCCAGGCAGGCACCCACAGGTCGCCAAAGCCGGGCAGCGCGAAGTTGAGCACCGTCACGGTCGCCAGCGTGCCCAGGCCGAGCGCCAGCAGCATGTAGTCGGGCAGGCGGTAGGCCAGCTGGTGGTACCAGGTGCGCTTGCCGGTATTGAAGGCGCGCAGGTCCATTGCGTCGATCAGCTCCTCGCCCTTGAGGATGGCGCCGATCGTCACCGGCACAATCAGCGGCGCCAGGTTACGCAGCGCGCGGATCAGCCCGCCGGCGCGCTCAAGCTCGTAGCCGCGGGCGCGCTGCGCGTCCATCGTGGTCGAAAAATCGTGAGCCAGGTTCGGCACAAAGCGGAATGCCAGGTCGGTGGCGACCGCCCAGGTGTCGCGCAGGCCCAGCGAGCGGAACGTAATGCCATAGCGCGCCGGGTGGATCGTATACGGAAACACCCCCACCAGCAGCGCCATGGTGCCCAGGCGCACGAACTGGCTGGCCGCAAACGCCAGCCGCTCGCTGCTGATCGTCAGCGCCAGCCAGCCCTGGCCGCCCTGCCAGAGGATATGCGTATCGCTGAAGACCCCCACCCCGCCCCGGCCGGTCAGAAATGTCACCACCGTAATAAAGGTGATGAACACGCCCATGATCGTCCAGAAGGCGCGCGTCTCGCCGAACGTCAGCCGGCTGGCGCGGTACTGGATCAGCGCGGCCGCCAGGAACAGCAGCAGAATGCGCAGATCCCACACCTGGATGATCGCAAACAGCAGCGCCAGCATGAAGATCAGCCGCGCGCGCGAGTCGAGCCGCTGGTAGGCGGTGCCGCGCTCTTTATACTTCCAGGTGACAATCATAGCGCCCTACGATGCCTTGTGCTTGCCCGCGCCTGCGCGTTGCTGGGCCGAAGGCCGTTGCACGAGCCGAGCCCGCCGCTCGCGCCAGGCGCGCAAGCGGCGGGCAGGTGGTTGAATCCGCCCTAGCAGCTGCGCCGCAGCGCGCTAGCGGCCGCTGCGCGCCCGCGCCGCCGTCCAGGCCGTCAGCAGGATCGGCAGCAGGATCAGCACATTGATCAGATTCGAGCCAGCCGCCGGCACGAACTCGCCAAAAAACGCCAGCGCCGGGCTGGTGCCGTTCTGGAACACCCCGCCAAACGCCGCGAAGCCAATGCCGATGATAATGCCCAGCGCGCCCCAGACCTCGGCTGCGGCCAGCTCCTCGCGCTTGGCGAACAGATAGCGCGCGCCCACCGCCAATACGCCGCCCAGCAGCGGCAGCCACCACAGCGGGCCGACCGGATTCTCGTTGCCGTTGAAGTCGGTAACCGTGAAGCTCGCGTTCGTCACCAGCAGCAGCGTGGCCAGCAGCGACAGCGCCGCCACCACGATCGTCACCACGTCGAGCGCGCGCCGGCGGGTGCTGAACGCCACGATCAGGCCCGGCACCAGGCCCATCAGGCCGTTGCCCACATCCCACAGCGGGTACACACCCCAGCCGGTGAGCGCGTCGCCCAGCACATTGCCCACGAAGCCGCTGAAGAAGCCCACCAGCGGCCCAAACGCAATGCCGAAGAACACCGGAATCACCACCGCCGGCCGCAGCGCCACCAGGCTGATCGACGGCAGCTGGATGATGTTGGTCGCCCACGAGAGCACGCCATACAGCGCGGCGCCAATCGCGGCATACACCACCTCGCGCGTCCCAAACTGCCAGATCGGCTTGGCCGCCAGGCCAACATACAGCCCGTACAAGATCACCGCCGTCGCCGCGATCACGCCCAACCAGCGCGAGAGCGGCAGCGCCGCGTCGTCGGTGGCGCCCTGCGCCGTCGCCACAAAGCCGCCGAGGTACAGCAGCACAATTGCGGCGATGGCGATGATCAGCAGCGGCAGCAGCGGCCGCACCCAGCGGTTCTGCGCCGTGCTGTTCCGCCCGCTGGCGGCCGGTTCACTGATGCTCATGGTGTCCTCCTTGGTCTGTTGGCTTGCCTGCCGCGGCTGACACGGCCGCAGCATGTTCGATATCAACAGTGCCGCGCTGGATCGCGGCGATCTGCTGCACCCCCATGAACCGGCCGGTGCGCGGCAGCAGTTCCAGATTCAGCTCCAACAGCGTCGTTGGGAGAACATTACAACGTCGTAGCAGCCTGGTGTCGCTCAGCACTGCCTCAGGCGCGCCGTCGCCAACAACTTGGCCGTCGTTGAACAGCAGCACGCGGTTCGCGTATGTCAGCGCCAGGTCGAGGTCGTGCGTCACGAATATCACCGCGTCAAACGCACCCAACGCCGTGACTTCGTCCATAAACCGGGTGGCGCTGGCGTAGTCCTGGCCGGCGGTCGGCTCGTCCATCACCAGCACCCGGCTCTGCATGGCCATCACCGCCGCGATGCCCACGCGCTTCTGCTGCCCAAACGAGAGGCTCAGCGGCGCGCGCTCCAGCAGCTGCCCCAGCCCGGTGGCCGCCAGCGCCCGCGCGGTGGCGCGCTCGATCGTCTGCGCGTCGGCCCCCAGGTTGCGCGGGCCAAACGCCAGCTCTTCACGCACGCTCGGCGCGAAGAGCATGTGTGTCGGGCTTTGAAACACATACCCGACCGTGCGCGCCATCTGCGCCACTGTGGCATCGCGCGTGTCGCGGCCCTCGACGCGCACCCGGCCGGCGCGCGGCCGCAGCAGCCCAAGCGCATGCTTCACCAGCGTCGATTTGCCCGAGCCGTTTGGCCCCAGCAGCGCGATCACGTCGCCCTTGCGAATATCGAGCGATACGCCCTTCAGCACCGCGCGGCGCTCGTCGTCGTACCAGAACTCCACCTGCTCGAATGCGATGATCGGCTCGGCCTGCGCCGCTGCCGCGCCAGCGGCAGCGGGCCGCGCTGGCATAGGCGGGCGCTCAAGCAGCCGCGCCACCGCCGTCGGCGCCGGTAGCTTCACCGCCAGCGGGTCGGCTGCGCGCAGCAGCCCGGCGGTGCCGCCCTGGTAGATCTGGCGCCCGCCCTCAAGCAGCAGCGCCTGGCTCGGCTGGCTGTGCAGCGCGTCTTCGACGCGGTGCTCCACCAGCAGCACGCAGCGCCCACGCTCGGCCTGCGCGCGGATCACCTCGATCGCCGCGTGCGCCGCCAGCGGGTCGAGGCTTGCGAGCGGCTCGTCGAGCAGCAGTACCTGCGGCTCCATCGCCAGCAGCCCGGCCAGCGCGACTTTCTGCTTCTCGCCGCCCGAAAGGTGAAAGGTCTCGCGGCCCTTCAGGTGCGCAATGCCCAGCTCTTCCAGCGCCGCATCCACCGCCGCGCGGATCCGCGCGCGCGGCCAGCCCAGGTTTTCTGGCCCAAACGCTACTTCCTCGGCGACATAGCTGGCCACAATCTGCTTCTCGGGGTCCTGCTGCAGCGTACCGATCAGCTGGGCGATCCGCGCCAGCGAGAGCCCCGCCGTGGCCTGGCCCCGCACATGCACCGTGCCGCTGAGCTTGCCGCGGTACGAGCGTGGGATCAGCCCGTTGATGCAGCGCAGCAGCGTCGATTTGCCACAGCCGCTGCTGCCGGCGATCAGCATGATCGCCCCACCCTCGGCCGTAAGGCCGATATCTTCAAGCGCGGCGGTGTCGGCGGCCGCATACTGAAAGCTGAGCTGGTTGATCTGTAGCATCGCTTCGTGTCGATAGCTGGCCGACCGCCTGTCGTGGGCGACAGCGGTATCGCGCAGCTGGCGTACGCCAATCCTAGCCGGCGCGCTCGCATCGAGCGGCGGCGTTGTTGCACTACTTAGCCTGGATGACACGAATATAACGTGCTTGCTCGGGTTTGTCAAAACCGGGGCTTATTTTAATTTTATTTATCAAGATTGTCAAGTTTAGCGCAGCACGGCTGGTTGCGCCGGGGTGGGGGTGCGGGCGGCGGCGAAGCCGCCCCCGAAATTGCTTTAGGTCTTACATAGCGGTACTATTCTACGTATCGTGTGCGGTTTTCCGCGCGGAGCGCGGAAACCGCACACAAAAGATAAACAAGTACCATGCTGCCGCAGGCCCAATCTCGTACTCTGAGGAACCCGAGTCACGCAAGTGCGTAACTCCATATTCTTTTAGGGATGCCCTGCCCGGCTTCACCGGGCAAGGCATCCCTAAAGAAAAATGATCAAACCGAGCTGGTCTGAGCCAGCGCAGGTAGAGGAGGGCGAGCCGCGCGATCAGGTAGTGGTGGGCGAGCCGCCTGGCGCCAGCCGCCGCTGCACAGTATCTTCGAGCGGCGCCAGGTGTATGCCCGCGCTATCGAGCACCAGCTCGTACAGCGTGCGATCGAATATGCTCAGGCGCATACGCAGCACGCCCAGCACCCGGCGCAGCGCCCCGCCGATCTCATACTGCTGGATCACCAGCACATTATCGCCCAGCACCGATGTTGGCGTGTTCGAGAGGTTCACGCGCAGGCCATCGAACGGCGCGATCTCGATCATATACATGCTGGTGATCTGGGCGCTATAGGTGATATCGCTGAGCGCGCTGAGGTAATCGCGCGTGCGCTCGCCAAGCTCGTGCAGCAGCGAGGCCACGTCGTCTACCACCAGCCGCGCCACCTTTTGCTCAGCCAGCTCGTCCAGCAGAATCCCGGCGAATCGGTCGGGGTTCAGCTCCACCGCCGAGAGCCGCAGCAGGCGCACGCTGCCGCGCGCCACCGCGCCCCGCAGATCGAGGCCGAAGGCTGCGGCTTTCAGCTCAAGCTGATCCGGCTGCTCGGCGAACGAGATAAACAGGCTGGCCGCCTCGGGCCGCGCATTGGCCACCGCCCAGTAGAGCCCGAGCATGGTTTTGCCCACGCCGGGCGCGCCCGCCAGCAGCGTGGTCGTGCCCACGTTCGGGCCGCCGCCCAGCAGATGGTCGAGCACGGGCAGCTCAAACGGCACCCGCGCGTCGCTGAACTGCTGCGGGCGCGCCGGCAGGAAGCCTTCGATCCGGGGAAATACACGCACGCCCTGGGCATCGATCTGGTAGCTGTGCAGCCCAGGCCACTGCGCCCGCCCGCGCAGCTTCACCACCTCCAACAGCCGCCGGTGGTAGCGGCCCTCGGTTCGGTAAACCATCCCGATCGCCGCGTCGGCCACCGTCATCTCGGTATATAGGTGCGGGTCGCGCACTTCGCCGGCGATTGTCACCAGGATCGTCACGTCGAGGTAGCGGATCTGGGTGGCCAGCGCCGAGAGCATGGCGCGCATGCTCTGCCCGCCCGGCAGCAGCGGGTCGGCGCCTTGGAAGCCGTCCAGCAGCACAATATTGGCGCCGCTCGTGCGGATCAGCCGCGCCATCGCGGTCGACGGCAGGCTGTCCTCGGCCGTAAGCTGGCTGGCCAGCGTCAACACCTGCACGCCGTTGCTCAGCAGGCCGGCATCAAAGAATGTAAGCGAGCGCATATGCTGGATATACTGCTCGGCGCCCTCCGAGAACGAGGTAAACACGATCGCCCTGTGGCCCTGGCGCGCGGCGTGAAAGATAATCTGGCTGGCAAGCACAGTTTTGCCAGCGCCTGGCGCACCGATCAGCACCACCAGCGACGGCCGGCTGAGCCCGCCGCCTAGAATAGTGTCAAGGCCGTAGATGCCAGTCGAAACCAGATCTTCCGCGTTTGTCATAGGGACACTGTTCTCCACACATAGCGCCGCTGGAATCAGGCTTAATGCCCGCCAAGGCTACCTCTATCACCGCCTCGCGCCCGCCCGTCGTCACTACGCTAGTTGTACCTTGCGCACAACCTCCACGACCTGGTCAATAGCGAATGGCTTGTGAATCACCGCCGCGAACAGATCATCCACATTCTTTGGCATCGCCGCCGACATCAGCACCAGCGGAATTGCCTGGGTATCAGCGTTTGCGCGCACCCGCCGCGCCAGCTCGATACCGCTCATGTTCGGCATCATCAGGTCGGTCAGAATCAGCGCCACTGGGGCGCGCTGAACCAGGTAGAGCGCGGCGGCGCCATTGCTGGCGCTGAGCACGGCATAGCCTGCCTCTTCAAGCACATCGCGCAGCAGATCGAGAATGACAGGCTCATCGTCCACAATCAGCACCTGCGGCTCGTGGCCAGGCGCCTGATCATCGATCGATGGCGGTCGAGTATTCCCAGACGACATGCACACTCTCTTCGCACGAACGGCCGCTGGCACAAACAAAGGTTGCACCGCAAATTCCATACCATTAGTGAACGATGAGAATCGCGCTCCTGGCCGCGCCTGGCTTGATAACAGCTTGGCCAGGGTGGTATACTGAAGCCGCAGGCGCCTGCGCTATGGCAATAGCGCGCCTCAAAGCCGGTACCGTGGCATGCAAACTGCAGCTATCGCCTGTGTTCGCCGCCGCAGCGTCAGCTCCGGGTAAAGAAACATGCGTCGTTTTTGGATCGTGAATCGCTCAGCCTCCGCCGCTAAGCTGCCCGCGCCTGGGCGTCGCTTCGGCGCGGGCAGCAGCCATGGTTCCGCCTTGAGCGGCCGCGCCAGGCTGCTCTGGACATTCGGCAACCTGTTCATGCTGGTCGGCGTGGTGCTGCTGCTGTACGTCGGCGGGATCTACAGCCAGGCCGAGTACGAGCGCTACGCCGCACGCGGCGATACCGACTTGCCCGCCCCCGCGCCGATCGTGCCGCAGGTCGATCAGGAGCCGGCCCCGTTTACCGCGCCAGTCCTCGGCTCCGCCGCCGCCGACGGCGAGGCCGGCGGCCAGGTGGTAGGCCCGATCCCCAGCGTCAACCCCGATCACCGCTCGGCAATCACCCGCGTCGCGATCCCCAGCATCCACGTCGACTCAAAAGTCGTCGAGGTTGGCTGGGAAGTGAAGCAGCAAGACGGCCAGGAGGTCGCGCTGTGGCAGGTAGCCGAGTACGCCGTCGGCCAGCATCGCGGCTCGGCAAACCCCGGCGACGGCGGCAATATCGTGCTGGCGGGCCACGTCGGCGGCTACGGCAAGGTCTTTAAGGATTTATATTACGTCAAGCCGGGCGACCAGATCACGCTCTACAGCGCGGGCCAGCAGTACCTCTACACCGTCAGCGAGCGCATGCTCGTCACCGAAGAGGGCGTTTCCCCCGAACAGCACGCCGCGAACGCCCAGCTGATCGCTCCAACCGATCGCGAGATGGTCACGCTCGTGACGTGCTGGCCGCCCAAAGGCCCCGATAAATTCACCCAGCGCGTGGTTGTGCGCGCACTGCCCTTTAGCCCCGCCTTCGCAGCGCAATCGCCAGCGCAGAGCAGCTGGACGATCCGCTAGCTGGCGCGTATTTCGCCGAATAAAACACTTGTTCAGAGCGAACGTTCGTGCTATAATCGTGATGCAGTGGCACGCCCACACCCTGCTTTTGACAGGGCTGGCACGGTGTAGTAAAGTTTGAGCATCTAAGGAGTAGCACGAGTGAGTACGCAAAACGGAGGAGCGCCCGCGATGGCCATTTCGCCCGAGAAAGAAAAGGCTTTGGCCGCAGCCATGAGCCAGATCGACCGCAAGTACGGCAAGGGCTCGATCATGAAGATGGGGGAGGCCAGCTCGAAGCTGAGCATCGATGTCATCCCCACCGGCGCGATCGCGCTCGACATCGCCCTGGGCGTCGGCGGCGTGCCACGCGGCCGCGTCATCGAGATCTATGGCCCCGAGTCGAGCGGCAAGACGACGCTTGCCCAGCATATTGTGGCCCAGGCCCAGAAGATCGGCGGCGTCGCGGCGTTCATCGACGCCGAGCACGCCTTCGACCCGATCTACGCCGCGCGCTGCGGCGTCGACACCAACAACCTGCTGGTGTCGCAGCCCGATTTTGGCGAGCAGGCGCTCGAGATCTGCGAGATGCTGGTGCGCTCGAATGCCGTCGATATCATCGTGATCGACTCGGTGGCCGCGCTGGTGCCGCGCGCCGAGATCGAAGGCGACATGGGCGACTCGCTGCCCGGCCTGCAGGCCCGCCTCATGAGCCAGGCGCTCCGCAAGCTCTCGGGCGCTATCAGCAAGTCGCGCACCGTGGTGGTCTTTCTCAACCAGCTGCGTATGAAGATCGGCGTGATGTTCGGCTCGCCCGAAACCACCACCGGCGGGCAGGCGCTGAAGTTCTACGCATCGGTGCGCATGGATATCCGCCGCATCGAGACGCTGAAATCCGGCCAAGAGGCCATCGGCATGCGCTCGCGCGTCAAGGTTGTGAAGAACAAGGTCGCGCCGCCGTTCCGCCAGGCCGAGTTCGACATCATGGCCAACGAGGGCATCTCGCGCGCCGGCAACATCCTCGACGTCGCCACCGAGCTGGAGATCATCCGCAAGAGCGGCGCCTGGTTCTACCTTGGCGAAGATCGCCTCGGCCAGGGCCGCGAGAATGCCAAGGCGTTTCTGAACGAGAACCCGGCCCTGGCCGACGAGATCGAGCGCCTGATCCGCGCCCAGGCCATGGTTGTGCCGGCCGCCGCTGCGAGCACCGCAGAGGGCGACGACGGCGACGGGCTGTTTGAAGAATAGCGTCGAGCAATCGGCATTGCAGCATGAGTTTTCTGTTCTGAGTCGGGTGCGCTCGGCTCAGAACGAAAACTCATGCCGTTTCATGGGCCTATGCCAGCTGGAACGATCACGAGCCTGCGGGCACAACTGAATGACCCCGAGCGCGTGAATGTGTTCGTCAACGGCGAGTTCGCCCTTGGCGTGAGCCTCACCACGATCACCCGCGCTGGGCTGCACGTGGGCAAAGTGCTCGGCGAAGCCGAGTACGCGCAGCTCGAGCAGATCGAGAGCGGCGACAAAGCCTTTCAGGCCGCGCTGCGCTTCCTCGAAGCCCGCCCGCGCTCGGTCGCCGAGATCCGCACCCGCCTCGGCCGCAAGGATTTCGCGCCCGAGGCGATCGATAGCGCGCTCGATCGCCTGGCTCAGCTCGGCCTGGTCGATGATGCCGCATTCGCGCGCTTCTGGGTCGAGAATCGCCTGGCCTGCCGCCCGCGCGGCGCCAATGCCCTGCGCGACGAGCTGCGCCGCAAGGGGATCGACAGCGAGACCGCCGGCGCAGTGCTGACCGACCAGGCGCTCGCGGGCGACGAAGCCGAGCGCGCGCTGGTGGTAGCACGCGGCGCCCTACGCAAATACGCCGACTCGGCCGATCGCCAGGCCTTCACCCGCCGCATGGGCGGCTACCTGCAGCGGCGCGGCTTCACCTTCGACGTGATTCGCCCAATTATCGACCAGCTGTGGGCCGAGGCGCACGGCACCACATCGGACGAAGAAACAAGCTAGAGACATAGACTATGCCAGACATTCAGTATCTTGGCCATTCTTGCTTTCGGCTGCGCGGGCGCGACGGCATTGTGCTCTGCGACCCATTCGACCGCTCGGTTGGCATCGAGATTGGACGGCCCAGCGCACACATCGTCACCGTGAGCCACGCCCACCCGGATCACAACAATGTCGCCGCAGTGAAGCCCATGCGCGAGCGGCTATTTCTGATCGAAGGCCCTGGCGAGTACGAGGTCGGCGGCGTGATGATCGCCGGCGTGCGCACATTCCACGACAAGCAGCGCGGTGCCAGCCGCGGCGGCAATACCGTGTATGTGATCCATCTGGACGACGTGGTGTTTTGCCATTTAGGCGACCTGGGGCACGAGCTGACGACGCACCAGATCGACGAGATCGGCAACGTCGATGTGCTGTTCGTGCCGGTTGGCGGCGACGAGACAATTGGCCCAGCCGAGGCCGTCGGCGTGATCAGCCAGATCGAACCGCGGATCGTCATTCCTATGCATTACGCCCTGAGCGACCAGCGCAGCTTCACCTCGGAGCTGGCGCCACTCGAGAAGTTCACGCACGAGGTGGGCCTCAAAGAGATCGTTCCTGAAGAAAAGTTAACTATCACCGCCACAAACTTGCCTGCAGATGAAGAGGAAACACGCTTCATTATTATGAAGCCTAGTAGCTGACCGCTATGTCGTATAGGGCTAGCCAAAGCACCGCAAGCGGTGGTATAATGATTGCGGAGGTGAGTCTATCTGGCGAGGACATATTACAAGTACGTCACACTTTCAGCCAGGCACCTCGAGGCTGCTATGGACATTGGAGTGGACTGTCGATTTAGCCAGGGAAGGTTACAAACTCGGCGCCGGCGGGTGAACCTGCCGTGCCGCTGGCTCATTCCTCCCCTTGTTCCTGGCGGCTACCGGTTTTTCCTTGGCATCTGCGGCTGGCATCGCCTCCGTCGAAAACCATTCCGCAAGCTCAGCGCCAAACATACCTTGCTTGAGAGGAAGGTCGCATTGCCTTCCTCTCTTTTCTTTTGCCCGCAGCCGGTACGGTTACTGTTTGATTACGGCACTGAGATGCCGTATAGCGCATCGGCGTGACTTTTCGGCATTTGCGGCGTCGTCAAGTGCAAGCAAATCGAGCGCGTAGCATTGTCAAAAAGCACTACTCACTCGTTATTATAAGGAGGCAAGGGGTAGCGCACGATGTAAGCGGCCGACGCGCCCTGCAGAGCAGCAATGACATCACGATTGACGACAATCTACTACCAGCTGTCAGGTGCGGGTCCGTTCGATCGGGGGAGCTGAACGACCCGTATTGTTTTTACTAGAGATAGTAGTAAGTGTACGACGATGAAGCACGATCTGAGTCAGCCGATTGACCAGCAAAAAGGAGCGACAGCAGCAATGGCAAAGTACATCTTCGTCACAGGCGGCGTGGCATCTTCCGTGGGCAAGGGTATCACCGTTGCGTCGATCGGGCGGCTGCTCAAGAGCCGTGGCTTGCGAGTCTCGGTTCAGAAGCTAGATCCATACATCAATGTTGATCCGGGTACAATGTCGCCCTACCAGCATGGCGAGGTATTTGTCACTGAAGACGGCGCCGAGACAGACCTGGACCTGGGGCACTACGAGCGATTTATCGACGAAAACCTTTCGCGCCTGAGCAATGTCACTACCGGGCAGATCTACTCTTCGGTGATTCAGAAAGAGCGGCGCGGCGATTACCTTGGCGGCACGATCCAGGTGATTCCACATATTACCAACGAGATCAAGGGCCGGATCGCCGCAGTGGCGCGCCAATCGAACGCCGACGTGGTGATCGTCGAGATCGGCGGCACGGTGGGCGATATCGAGGGCCTGCCGTTTCTTGAGGCTATTCGCCAGATGCGTAAAGATGTCGGCCGCGACAACGTGCTGTATATTCATGTCACGCTACTGCCGCATATCGGTGCCACTGGCGAAGTCAAGACCAAGCCAACCCAACACTCGGTTATGGAGCTGCGCCGCGTTGGCATCACCGCCGACGTGATCGTCTGCCGCGCCGATCACCCGATCTCCGACGAGATCCGCGAGAAAGTAGCGCTGTTCGCCGACGTCGACGTCGAAGCGGTGATCCCGATGCACACCGTCGAGACGATCTACGAGGTGCCGCTGGTGCTCGAGGAGACCGGCCTGGGCAACTACTTGGTATCGCGGCTGGGCCTTTCCAATGCCGCAACGCCCGATCTGCGCGATTGGCAGCGGCTGGTACGGCGGATCAAAGCGCCAAAGCGGCGCCTGCCGATCGCAATCGTCGGCAAATACGTCGAGCTGCACGACGCCTACCTAAGCGTGGCCGAGGCATTGCGCCACGCCGGCCTGCATCAGAGCGTCGATGTCGAGCTGAAGTGGGTGTCGTCGGAGGTGATCGAGCGCGAAGGCCCGGAGGCCTGGCTGAACGACGTCTATGGCATTGTGGTGCCGGGCGGCTTCGGCTACCGCGGCGTCGAGGGCAAAATTGCCACGGCCGACTATGCGCGCGCCGCGAGCGTGCCCTACCTGGGGCTGTGCCTGGGCATGCAGTGCGCCACGATCGCGTTCGCGCGCCACGTGATGGACGATACGCTCGAGGCCAACAGCACCGAGTTCGTGCCGCAGACGCCGCACCCGGTGATCGACTTCATGCCCGACCAGCTGGATATCACCGACAAGGGCGGCACGATGCGCCTGGGCGTATACCCGTGCGTGCTGAAGCCGGGCACCAAAGCCGCCGCAGCGTACGGCACCGGCGAGGTAATGGAGCGCCACCGCCACCGCTTCGAGTTCAACAACAAGTATCGCAGCCTGCTTGAAGGCGCCGGCCTGGTGATCAGCGGCCTCTCGCCCGATGGCCGGCTCGTCGAGATCATCGAGCTGCGCGACCACCCATGGTACGTCGCGTCGCAGTTCCACCCCGAGTTTCTGTCGCGCCCGAACCGGCCGCACCCGCTGTTCCGCGATTTCATCGCGGCGGCCCTGCACACCTTCCGCGAGGGCGACCAGCGCCCGCTGCCGCTTGAGGAAGTGCTGGCGAAGAACGGCAACGGCAATGGCCTGCTGCATGCACTGCGGGCGAAGTAGCGCCCACAGCGCGCCCAACAGCAAAACGCCGGAACTCGAGCTGAGTTCCGGCGTTTTGCTGTAGCTGCGAATCGGCGCTGACGCTACTCAAGGTAATCGCGCAGATGCTGGCCGACCTCGGGGGCACGCAGGCGCCGCAGCGCCTCGGCCTCGATCTGCCGGGCGCGCTCGCGCGTCATCCCCAGCACCTTGCCCACCTCTTCCAGCGTACGGCGCTGGCCATCGGCCAGGCCATAGCGCAGGTCGATGATCCGGCGCTCGCGCTCGTTGAGGTGATCGAGCGCGGCCGCCAGGTCGCGCCGCAGCAGCTGCTGCGATGCCATCTCGGCCGGCGTGGGCAGCTCGTCGTCCTGCAGGAAGTCGCCCAGCGTGTGCTCGCCATCCTCACCCACCGGCGTCTCGAGCGAGACGGGGCGGCGGGCGGCCTCGAGCACGCGCTCGATCCGATCGATCGGCTGGCCCAGCGCCGTCGCGATCTCCTCGGCGGTAGGCTGGCGCTCGAGCGCCTGGGCCAGGCGCTCGGCGGCGCGCTTCACCTGCCCGACCGACTCGCTCATGTGCACCGGCAGGCGAATGGTGCGGCCCTGCTCGGCGATCGCGCGGGTGACGGCCTGTCGGATCCACCAGGTGGCGTACGTCGAGAAGCGGTTGCCCTTGTGGTAGTCGAACTTCTCGACAGCGCGCATCAGGCCGATGTTGCCCTCTTGAATCAGATCGAGCAGCGCCAGGCCGCGGCCGACATACTTCTTGGCGATGCTCACCACCAGGCGCAGGTTAGCCTGAATCAGGTGGCGGCGCGCCTCCTGGCCGCCGATCAGGTCGGCGCGCAGCGCGGCGCGCAGCTGCGGGCTCAGCTCCTCGGCCAAAGCCTGGCGCTGCGCCGCAGCCTTGCCGCGCTCCATACGCTCGGCCAGCTCGACCTCCTCGGCTGCGCTGAGCAGTGAAACCCGGCCAATCTCTTGCAGGTAGTGCTGTACAGAGTCAAGCGACGGCTCAGCCGGTAGGGCCGCCTCTTCCAATATATCGTTTGCTAGCTCTTCGACATCGGCGATCGCCTCGACAGTCGGCTCTTCGTTCTCGTCGGGGCGCTCGTCGAGCTCCCATGCCTGCTGCTCGTTGTATGTGCGCTTCATCACTCGGCACCTCCAAGAGACACAGCGCGGCTCCTCCCGAAGCGGAAGGAGCCGCGCCCTCATTATGGTTCTGAGACAGTCGTGCTCGGCGAACTTGGCCGAACACTACGCGATTACGCTTGTCATCAGAGGGTGCGACACATTATGGGGCTTTCCGCATAGAAAGCCCTGCGCAGATTATACACCCACCTGCGCAGTTTGTCAATATTTTTCGACGCACCTGGCACTCAAAAACAGTACCAGCGCAGCTTGCTAGTAGAATACCCGCTTATAATACGTTTGACACCGGCTAGTTGGATGCATGGCGCCGCAGCAGCGGCACACGCACGTACCTCTGACGCATTGCTGCAAGATATGGGCCACGAAGCGAGGGAAAGACGAAGGAGTGAGAGGTGGTCGGGGCGGAGGGATTTGAACCCACGACCCCAGCGTCCCAAACGCTGTGCTCTACCAGGCTGAGCCACGCCCCGACACTCCGTTGATCATACGTGATGAGTATGCCTTTGTCAAATCGCCTGCTTGCGCGGCGCACCTGCCACGGGCGCAAAGGCGCCCACAGCGAGCTGCACATATCAGACGGCGGCGCTCACGTTTTTGTTGCACCGCAGCGCGCGGGCAGGCGCGCTACGATCATGTCTCGGCTGAGGCTATTTCGTTACACCGCGGCTTCGTCGAGCTCGACGAGCACGGCGCCTTTGGCCACCAGCGCGCCTGCGGCGTAGCAAACCTGCTGAACCAGGCCGTCGTAGGGAGCGACGACCACGTGCTCCATTTTCATGGCCTCGAGCACCACCAGCGGCTGCTGGGCGGCCACGGCCTGGCCCACCTCGACAAGCAGCTTGACGACCGTGCCGGGCATAGGCGCGGCGAGCGAGGCGTGGCCGTGCGCGCGCCCCGCGCCGGTGCCTAGCGTGTCGACGCTGAGCGCGGCGGCGCGCGCCAGCCGGTAGCTTGCGCCGCGCCAGCCGACCAGCCGGGCGCCATCGGCGTCGCGGGCGAGTGTGAAACGCGCCTGGGCCGCGCCCGCAGCCAGTATCAGCTCGCCAGGGCGCGCCGACACGACCCGGCGCTCGTAGGCTGTGCCGCCGAGCGTAACGAGCCAGCCGCCGGGCTGGCGCGCGGCGCCGACGGCATACTCGCGCTCGCCAGCGGTGTAGCGCAGGGTGGTCGTGTCGCCGAGAGGGCGCCAGGCGCCAGCGCGCCAGGGATTGGGCTGCACATCATCAGCGGCGGGGCTGCTCGCCAGCACGTCGCCGATCGCGGCGGCCACAAGCACGTCGGCCGGCACTGGCTGATGTTCCTCCTCGATCTGCAGCCCGGCGTCGGCCAGAAAGCTCGTGGTGGTAGCGCCTGCGGCGAAATCGGGGTGGCTGGCGATCGCGCGCAGCAGCGGCAGGTTGGTGGTGAGCCCCAATACCGCATACTCAGCGAGGGCGCGGCGTAGGCGCTCGATCGCGGCGTTGCGGCTGGGCGCGGCGACGATCAGCTTGGCCAGCATGGGATCGTAGTGAACCGTCACCTCGTCGCCGGTTTCGACGCCGGCATCGTTGCGGATGCCGGGGCCAGCAGGCGGCGCAAACAGCGCGACCTGGCCGATCGAGGGCAGGAAGGTGACCGGGTCTTCGGCGTAGACGCGCGCCTCGATCGCGTGGCCGCGCTGCGCCAGGTCAGGCTGGGTGAAGGGCAGCGACGCGCCGGCGGCGATCGCGATCTGCAGCTGCACCAGGTCGACGCCGGCCACAGCCTCGGTAACCGGGTGCTCGACCTGGAGGCGCGTGTTCATTTCGAGGAAGTAGTAGCTGCCGTCTTCGGCGAGCATGAACTCCATGGTGCCGGCGCCGACATAGCCGGCGGCCTGGGCCAGGCGCACTGCGGCGTCGCCCATCTCGGCGCGCAGGCCAGGGCTGAGCGCCACGCTGGGCGACTCTTCGATGATCTTCTGGTGGCGGCGCTGGATCGAGCACTCGCGCTCGAACAGGTGCACGCAGTGGCCGTGGGCGTCGGCCAGCACCTGGATCTCGACGTGGCGCGGCCGCTCGATCAGGCGCTCGAGAAACACCGCGTCGTCGCCAAACGCCGCGCGGGCCTCGCGGCGGGCGCCATCGAGCGCGGGCTCGAGCTCGGCGAGGCTGCGCACCACGCGCATGCCTTTGCCGCCGCCGCCAGCGCTGGCCTTGATCAGCAGCGGGAAGCCGACGCGACGGGCCTCGTCGCGCAGCCGCTCGATCGCCTGGTCGTCGCCCATGTAGCCAGGCGCGGTGGGCACGCCCGCCTGCTCGGCCAGGCGCTTGGCGGCGATCTTCGAGCCCATCAGCTCGATCGCCTGGGGCGGCGGGCCGATGAACACAACCTCGGCGGCGGCGCAGGCGCGCGCGAAGTGGGCGCGCTCGGAGAGAAAGCCATAGCCGGGGTGGATGGCCTCGGCGCCGCTCTGCCGGGCCGCCGCGAGGATGCGCTCGGCGCTAAGGTAGCTATGCGCGGCGGCGGCCGGGCCGATCGGGAAAGCCGCGTCGGCCTGACGCACGTGGAGCGCGCCCGCGTCGGCCTCGCTATAGACGGCCACGGCGGCGATGCCCAGCTCGTGGCAGGCGCGAATAATGCGCACCGCGATCTCGCCGCGGTTGGCGATCAGAATGGTGTTGAAATACATCGCTAACGCTCAAGCACGGGCGCCCAGGATGGGCGGCGCTTTTCGAGAAACGCGCGCAAGCCCTCCTGGCCCTCGGGGCCAGTGCGAGCCGCGGCGATCGCCTCGACAACATAGGCGCGCGCGGCCTCGCGGTCGCGCGATGAGACGACGTCGAGCACGCGCTTGGCAGCGGCGATCGCGCCGGGCGCGCTGGTGAGCATACGCGCGGCCAGCGACCGCACGGTGGCGTCGAGATCGCCCGCGCTGGTGATCGCGTGCACCAGGCCGATCTCAAAGGCGCGCTCGGCGGTAAAGCGCTCGCCGCTGACGAACAGTGCGCGGGCGTGGCCAAGGCCGATCTTAGGCACCACATACTGAGCGATGACCGCCGGCAGCAGGCCGAGCTTCACCTCGGTGAAGCCAAAGCGCGCCGAATCCTCGGCCACCACCAGGTCGCAGCAGGCCACCAGCCCGGCGCCGCCGCCGAGCGCCGCACCGTGAACGCGGCCGATCAGCGGCTTGGGCAGGCTCCAGGCGGCGTCGAACAGCGCGTCGAGCGCCTGGGCATCGGCGACATTCTCGGCGTGGCTCCAGCCCAGGCTGGCGCGCATCCAGCGAGCATCGCCGCCGGCGCAGAACGACGGCCCGGCGCCGGCCAGGATCACGACGCGCACGCTGGCATCGGCGGCGAGCGCAGCGAAAGCAGAGCGCAGCTCAGCGATCATGGCTGCGTCGAAGGCGTTGTGAAGATCGGGCCGGTTGAGCGTGAGTGTGGCGAGCGGGGCAGCGATCGAGAGATCGATTGAGGTATACACCATTCCCTCTTCTTTGAAGGCGATTATGTCGTGGCGAGATTATAGCACGTCGCGCGGGGCCAGCGGGAGGGTAAAGAGGTAGGTGCTGCCGTGGCTGCCGCTGCTCTCGACCATCACCCTGCCGCCATGGGTTTCGACCACGAGCTTGCTGAAGGCCAGGCCAAGCGCGGGGGCCTTGCGCTCGTCGGGCATGACGCGCTGGTCGAACAGCAGCTCGCGCTGCTGCGGCGTGAGGCCGGGGCCCTGGTCGCTAATGCGCACGGCCATGACATCGCTCTGGCATTCGGTGCGCACCTGCACGGTACTGTAGGGCGGGCTCTGGCGCAGCGCGTGCTCGAGCAGGTGCACAAACGCGCGGCGCACCCGCTCGCCGTCGATCAGCACCACGCCGTCGCCGCTGTACTCGACCACCACCTGCACCGCGCCCTGGTGCTGGAGCGGCGTAGTCTGGGCGATGCCGGCATCGAGGATGGGGCGCAGCGGCAGCGGCGCGCGGCGCAGCGCGTTGGGGTTATGCTCAAGCTGGTTGATCTCGAGCATGGTGGTGACGAGCTCGAGCAGGCGCTGGCCGCTGCGCCGCGCGCCCACCAGCACACGGTCGGCGCCTTCGGGCAAATTCTGGCCGAGCGTCATCTCGAGCGCGGTGACCATCGAGGTCAGCGGGTTGCGCATCTCGTCGGCCAGCAGGCTGAGCAGCTCGCCGCGCAGGCGCGTGAGCCTGGCGCGCTCGCGGCGGTCGAGCAGCACGTGGGTGTAGCCTTCACCGCCAGCGGCCTCGTCGCGCGGCAGCTCGACGATATCGACGAACTGGGTGGGCGCGGTGGGGCCCATCAGGGTAGCGCGCAGCTGGTCGAAGCGCTGGCCGATCAGATCGCCGCCGGTGATCTCGACCCACAGCTCGCGCGCGGTCGCGTTGGCGCGCACCACCTTGCCAGCCGGGTTGATCGCGATCACGCCGTCGCTGACGTGCTGGAGCACGGTGTCGAAGTTGCGCTCGCGCTCTTCGAGGTCGGCCTGGGCCGCGTCGCGCGCCAGCTCGGCAGCCAGCCGGTCGTCGGCGGCGGCGAGCGCGGCGGCCTCGCCGTGCTGGAGCTGGCCGAGCAGGCGCGCAAGCTCGCCGCGCAGCGGGGCCAGGATCAGCGCCAGGAAGCCGAGCGCAACCGCGCCACTGGCGGCGCTGAGGGCAGCGCCAGGGGGCGGCAGGCCCAGCGCCAGCGCGGGCGGCGGCAGCTCGCCCGCAAGCGCGGCGGCACCAGCCAGCGCCCCAAGGGTAGCGAGCGTGGCAAGATACACGGCGGGCCGGCTCAGCAGCAGCGCGGCCAGCGCCACCGGGATGCAGGCAAACGGCAGCAGCGCCAGGGTGTAGCCGGGCAAGAGGTAGATCGCCAGCGCCAGCGCCAGCAGCACAAACGCGATCACCAGGCTGCCGGCGACGGTATAGCGGCGCACGCGGCTAAACAGATACGCGGCCAGCAGCCAGCCGCCGCCGAGCAGCAACGCCAGCGCGGGCAGCAGCGTCAGGTCGCCGAGGCGCCAATCGCCGCGCCCGAGGCCGACGCCTGCGATCACCGCAGCCGCCATGAGCAGGCCAATCACCAGCAGGCAGCTATTCAGCAGCTGGCTGCGGCGCAGGAGTTCTATGTCGGTTGAAGAGCGTACCATACGTGTCGGCGTGCCTGGCGCGTCTGCGCGCCGTCGGTTGCTTGGTTGCGTGCGAGGGCGCGCGGCCAGCCGCAAGCAGCGGCGGCGCACAGGCGCTCTCGCAAAATTATAGCAGCGCGCATGCCGAGCGTCTATGACATACGCATCTCAGTGGGGCGTCAGCTTGTCATCGTTTGTTCACGCGCGGGCGCGGGCGCGGCGCGCGCCAGGGGGTGCGCCCCGGCGCGCGCCGGCTGTGGCTGGCCGCAGCCAAGCGTACGGATGTGCGAGATAAAGGGCTATTCAGACGTGTGGAACCGCGCCGTGAAGAAATTGTAACTCGGGGACGGCGCCGTTGGTTTGTGGATCGAGCGGCAGAAACAGGCTGAAGCGGCTACCCAGGCCAGGCGTGCTTTCGACCTGCACCTGCCCGTCGTGCATCTCAGCGATCCACTTAACGATCGCCAGGCCCAGGCCGGCGCCGCCGCGCCCACGCGAGCGCGAGCGGTCGGCGCGGTAGAAGCGCTCGAAAATATGCGGCAAGTCGTCGGGGCCAATACCAACGCCGGTATCTGCCACGCTCAGCTCGGCCCTGTCGCCGTGCCGCGCCAGGCTCAGCGTCACGCTGCCGCCCGGCGGCGTGTGCTGCAATGCATTGATCCCCAGGTTCAGCAGCGCCTGCTTGATCCGGTCGCGGTCGCCGGGCACGACGATCTGATCTTCCTCGCCGATGCGCAGCTGCACGCCCTCGGCCAGCGGGCGCAGCTCGCGGTGCACCTCAAGCAGCAGCGTATCGAGCTCGACCGGCTCGTGGCGCAGCTGCACGCCGGCATCGCTCTGGGCCAGCAGCAGCAGATCGTTGGCCATGCGGATGAGGCGCGCGACCTCGCGGCGCATATCGGACAGCGACTCGGCCAGCAGCTGCGGGTCGCGCGCCGCGCCGCGGTCGAGCACCTCCAGGTTGCCCTGCATGGCCGCGAGCGGGGTGCGCAGCTCGTGCGACACATCGGCCACGAAGCGGCGCTGGGTGCCGAACAGCGCCTCGACGCGCGCCAGCAGATCGTTGATCGTGATCGTGAGGCGCTGCAGCTCGTCCTGGGTTGGGGGCACCGGCACGCGCCGGCTGAGGTCTTCGGCGCGCACGATGCTCTGGGCGGTGCGCGTGATCTCGTCGATCGGCCGGAACGCCGCGCGGGTGAGCCAGGTGCCGCCGCGCGCCGCCGCCAGCAGCACCACAACGCCGCCGCCGAACAGGGCGTAGAACAGCAGCTTAAGCGCAAGGTCGGCGTCTTTCATCGAGCGGGCGATCTGAAACACGCCAATAACCTTGTTGCGAAACATGAGCGGGGTGTACAGCTCGCGCATGCGCGGCTGGCCTACGCCGGCGCTCGGGTCGGGCGATTGGCCGGCGAGTGCCTGCTCGAGCAGCTGGCGGTTGGGCTCGAGCGGGTTTTGCGCGTTCGACGTGCGCTGCTGCAGCTCGCCGTTTTCGAGCAGAAACGCCTGCACTACCAGGCTCGTCGTCTCGAAGTTCTGCACCTGCGGGGCGCGCAGGCGCACCAGCCACTGCTCGCCGTCGAAGTAGGCGCGCGGCATCTGGTTGCTGTCGTCGAATTCTTGCTGGAGCAGCTGCGCGCCCAAGCGCAGCTCGTTGTCGATGCTGTTGAAGAGCGCCTGGCGGACGATCAGGTACAGGCCGATATCGAGGATGATCAGCGCCACAGCAAAAAACCCGACGTACGAGATCGTCAGGCGGCGGCGCAGCGGCATTGCCGCAATATGGCGTGAATCAGACAGTTTCATAGCTGTAGTGTAGCACGCCGGGCCACGCGCTGAGATAAGAGGTTGGTTAGGGTGCCGGGCCGGCACTCTTGCCCCCTGCTCTGCCGCACATGGAAGAAGGGATACTACGCTGTTCGCTTGATCACTTAGGGACATTGTGTTGCACTACGTGACTTCGCCACGTAGTGCAACACAATAAGAGGTTCGGGAGCGGCGAAGCCGCCCCCGAACCCCCACCATAAAGCAATTGTTCAGCAGTGAAACGAGGAGCTACTGCGGCGTGGGGTACACCGGCCGGTAGTAGGTGGTAGCGCCGTAGGTCTGGCCGTTGGGCGCCTTGATCGCGACATCGATGTAGACGGTGTAGTGATCCTTGCCATTCTCGACCGGGAAGCCGATCTCGGCCACACCTTCGGCGCCGGTGGTAGCCGGGCCGTAGTAGGCATCTTTGCCGTAGCGGTAGGCGATCGCATTAACCTCGGCGCCGCTCACGACCGCGCCATTGACGATCAGGCGCGCGCAGATCGAGTCGAACTGGTTGGGGTCGTTCGGCTGGTTCACGGTGACCCATGCCTGCGCGCCTTCGACAGGCGCCGGCGCATTGGCGGCGCACGCGCCGGTTGGCGTGGGGATGTTTGGCAGCACCGGGCCGCTGGGCGGCGGCTCTTCGAACGAGTAGCGCGGCCGGAAGTTCGTCGTAGCGCTGTACGCCTGGCCGCCCGGCGCGCTGAAGCTGACGTCGATCGCCACGACGTAGCGATTCTTGGCCTTGTCGATATTGAAGTCGATCTGGGCCTGGCCATCGGCGCCGGTGGTAGCCGGGCCATAGCTAAACGTCGCGTCGGAGTAGCGCGCGGTGGCCTTCACCTGAGCGCCGGCAACCGGCGCGCCGTTGACGATCAAGCGCGCGCAGACGGCGTTGTTGGTGGCGGGCGCGGCCGGCTCGGCGTCGGCGACCCACGCGGCGGCGCCTTCGGCGATGGCCGGCGCGTTCGGCGCGCAGCCGATCGCCTTGGCCGGCTTGCCGGCGGGCTGCGACTGCTGCGGCGCGGCATGGTAGGCATCGGCGCCCAGCAGGCCGAGCAGCACGTCGTAGGGCGCCTTGTTCTCGGGGTGGTACTCGAACTTAGCGCGCTGGAACCACTGCGTCAGGTACATCTGGCCGTCGGAGCCAGGCTCCATCTGCGGCTCGGAGATCGGGAAGCCGAACAGCGCGAGCGACTCGGCCGGGCTCTTGGCTTTTTTGTTGCCATCGAACTCAAGGCCATTGCTCGACCAGAAGCCCCAGAACTGCGGTGCGATCGCGTGGCCGGTCTCGGCGAAGTAGTGTGGCGCGCTCGGGTCGGCCTTCGGGAACGTCTGCCAGTCGCGGCCCTGCGCGGCCAGCCGGTCGGCGCCAAGCAGCCCGAGCAGCACATCGTAGGGCTTGGCGTTCTCTTTGTGCAGCTCGAAGCGCGCGCGCTCGAGGTACTGCACCTTGTACTTCTGATCGCCGACCTGCTCGTTCTTTGCCGGCGAGAGCGGCAGGCCGAACACGGCCAGCCCGCCGTTGTCGCGCCAGAACGAGGCGAACCGGAAGGTCAGGCAGTCGGGCACCTGTTGAAAACAGATTTCATTCGAGGCAGCCTGGGCCGGCGCTGCGGCGGCGAAAAGCGAGAAAAAACAAATGATCAACAACAAACGACGCACACGGGTCTCCTTTCAGCTTTGCTTGCGGCGGGCGTATAAGCGACCATTCAACAGATTACAATGCGGCCGCGGTTAGCAGGGCAGAGCCTGAATTGGTAGTGTTAAGTGTAACCCAAGGCGCCGGCAATTTCAATGAATATGGCGTTATCTTGGTGGCCGTGCCGCCGGCGCACACGCGGGTTTCGCTTGTTCAGAAGCGGCTGGACGCTCCAGGGCATCGGCGCGGCTGAGATGACAGTTTCGACATCGGGCGCGCAATGGTATACTACCGGGCATGACGAGCGCACCCACAACCGGCCGGCGCGGCGTGCATGTGCTACGCGCCGGGCTGATGGAGTACGAGGCGGCCTGGCAGCGCCAGCGCGAGCTGGGCCGGCTACGCTCGGCAGGCGCGATCGGCGATACGCTGATGCTTGTCGAGCACCCGCACACCTACACCTTCGGCAGCCGCCCCAAGCCCGAGCAGTTGCTGGTGCCGCGCGCGGCGCTTGCGGCCCAGGGCGTGGCGCTGGTCGAATCCGACCGCGGCGGCGACATCACCTACCACGGGCCGGGCCAGGTGGTCGGCTACCCCATTCTGAAGCTCTCGCAGCACGGCGGCGACGTGCTGCGCTACCTGCGCATGCTGGAAGAGACGATTATTGTGGCGCTGGCGAGCTATGGCGTGGCGGCCGGGCGCATCGCCGGCCTGACCGGCGTGTGGGTTGGCGAGGAGAAGATCTGCGCGATCGGCGTGAAACTGAGCGCCAGCGGCGTGACGCAGCACGGCTTCGCGCTGAATGTCGCCACCGACCTGCGTTTCTTCGCGCAGATCGTGCCGTGCGGCATTGCCGACAAGGGTGTGACATCGCTGGAGCGCGTGCTGGGGTACGCCCCGCCGCACGCCGAGGCCGAGCAGCGCGTGGCGGCAGCGTTTGGCGAGGTGTTCGGAGTCGCGCTGCTATAATATCTAGCAGTTACGCACTTGCGTGATTCGGCTTCCTCAAGATACGAGATCGCAGCCTGCGGCAGCATGGTACGTGTTCATCTTCTGTATGCGGTTTTTCCGCGCGGAGCAGGGAAGAACCGCATACAGAGATAGCTGAGAGCCCTCGGCAGCCGAGTGCTCGGGGGCTAGGCCGCAGGCGGCCGGGGGGCGCGCACGGTTGCCTCGATCAGCGTGCTGTTCGGCAGCACCACCTCGCCCTCGGCGGTGCGCAGCACGGTGTTAACGCTGCCAACTAGGCTGACCTCGCCGCGCACGTCGGCCACTGCGATCGGCTGGCCGGTGGCGAAGCGCTGGCGCAGGTAGTAGCCGGCCAGGATGTTGTACACCACCCCGCGCGCGCCGAGGCCCAGCGCCAGGCCCAGCGCCAGGCCAAACGCCGCGATCACAATCGTGATCGCCGTGACAAGGATGGCGGTATCGACGCCCAGCTGCCCGAGCGCCAGCACCACCACGAACAGGCTGATCATGTACTGCACCACCCGGCCCACGCGCGCAGCGTAGCTCAGGCCGCTGAGCGCGCCGACGCTCGCCACCAGATTGCCCACGAACTGCGCCACCACGCCGCCCAGCAAGAAAATGATCACTGCGGCGATGATGTTCGGCAGAAAGCCGAGCAGCCGCTCGAGCAGCACCGCCACCGCCGCCAGGCCCATCAGGCGCGTCGCGGTGATCAGGAACGACAGCAGCAGAAACGTGAAGATCGTCTGCGCCAGAATCCACGACAGCGGCGTCTTCACGCCCAGGCCACGCAGCGAGCCGGTGATGCCAGTGCGCTCGATCAGCGGGTCGAACTTGAGCTGGCGCAGGACGGTCGCCAGCACCCAGCGCACGACCCGCGCGATCAGGTAGCCGATCAGCAGAATGATCAGGCCATTGACCAGATTCGGTATGAAATTGATGATGTCGGTGACGATCTTGGTGAGCGCGTCGATTACAACTTGAAAGTTCATCACACCCCCAGCAGCGATGTCGTCAGGAAGGCTGTGCGGCGGCGGCCGGCTCGGGCGCCGGCAGCAAGCTAAACAGGATATTCAGCAGCTCAAGCAGCGCGCGACCAAGGCCCGTCAGCCCCAGGTCGAGCAGATCAAGCAGCGTGCGGTCGTCGCGGATGCGCGCCATCAAGCGCGCCTCGAAGCCCTCGGGCACGGCGATCTGGGCTTCGTGCAGGCGGCCAAGCAGCCGGCGCACGCGCCGGGCCAGCTCCACCTCGGCGGCGGCCTCGGGGTGCGCTTCGAGCCAGGCGTCCCACTCCGGCCCGGCCAGCACGCCATCGGCCAGGTCGGTCAGGTTCACATCTGCGGGCAGATCCACGGCGATTCCTCCTGAAACACGTGTGTGGCTAGCCAACGCGGCCGCTGGCCTGGCGCAAGCCGGGGCAGATCTGCTCGAGCGCGTGCTGGAAGGCCAGCCGGGCGCGGTGAATTCGCATCTTCGCCGCGCTGAGGCCCACCGCCATGATCTCGGCGATCTCCTGGTACGGCCGGTCTTCAATATCGCGCAAGATCAGCGCCGCCCGGCCAGTCGGGTCGAGCTCGGCGAGCGTTTTCTCGAGGCAATCCCAGACCTCGCGGCGCAGCGCCGCCTGCTCGGGGCCAGGCAGGCGCGTGTCGGCGTAGCGCGGCTCCTCGGCGCCGTCGTCGCCGGGCGGAGCCAGCGGTATGGTCTGCGGGCGGCGCTTCTGCCTGCTCAATGCGTCGAAGCAGGTATTCGTCGTCACGCGGTAGACCCACGACGTCAACGTGGATGGGTCGTCGAGCTGCCTGATGCCGCGGTAGATCTTGAGAAATGCCTCCTGCGCCTGATCTTCGGCGTCTTGCCGGTTGCCCATGAGCCGGTAGGCCGTAGAGAAGACCCGATCCTTATACATCGATACAAGCGTCTCAAAGGCGCGTGTGTCTTCAGGAAGGCCCTTCTGGCAGAGGCGCACCAGCTCCTCGGGCGCGATTGCCTCCATCAAGACTCCTTACCATTCGACAAGTGAAAGTTCTCTACGCTACCAAAACAGCGGCAAGTTGTCAACTCGGCACATATGCCAGGACGCCCTGCTACGTAGAAAGTCACTTTCGGCATCACAGTGCCGCGCCGATTGCCTCTTCCAGCTCGGCGGGCGCCAGCGCCACCGGGTTGGCGCGTGTGCTGCTGGCGCGGGCAGCCTGCTGGGCCAGCGCCGGCACGCCATCGGCCGCCAGGCCATAGGCCGAGAGGCGCGGGATGCCCAGCTCGGCCACCAGCTCGGCCAGCGCGCGCACCATGTCGTCGATCAGCGCGGCGCGCTCGCCGCCGCGCCCGAGCAGCACCTCGGCCGCGCGGGCGTAGCGCCGCAGCGCGGCGCCCTCGGGGTCGCTGCGGCGCAGCGCCGCGATAGCGCCGGCGCAGACGTGGGGCAGCAGCGCGGCGCAGGCGGCGCCGTGCGGCGCGGGGTAGCCGCCGCCCAGCGGCGCGGCGATGCCGTGGACGGCGCCGAGGCCGGCGTTGGCCAATGCCAGGCCGCTCAGCAGGCTGGCGCTGCTCATGGCCTCGCGCGCCTCGGCGTCGGCCGGGCTGTGGTAGGCGCGCCGCAGCGCCCAGGCCGCGCGCCCCAGGCCCTCGAGGCACAGGCCGTCGGTGATCGGCTGGGCGCGCGCCGAGACGTACGCCTCGAGCAGCTGCGTCAGCGCGTCGAGGCCGCTGCTGGCGGTGATGCTCGGCGGCAGATCGTGGGTGAGCGCCGAATCGACCAGCGCGACACGCGGCAGCAGCGAGGCGTGGCGAATGCTGGCCTTGGCGCGCTGCTCGGGCGCGGCCACCACGGCATTGCGCGTAGCCTCGCTGCCGGTGCCGGCGGTGGTGGGCACGGCAATCACCGGCAGCGCCGGGCGCTCGAGCGGCTTGCCGGCGCCGACGACCTCGAGGTACGCCAGCGCGCCGCCGTCGTTGGCGGCCAGCGCCGCCACCGCCTTGGCGGTGTCGAGCACGCTGCCGCCGCCGATGCCAACGACGACATCGCAGGCGTGCTCGCGGGCCAGCCGCGCGCCGGCCTCGACATCGGCGACTGACGGCTCGCCCGCGACCGCAAGCTCGGCGGCTGCAGCCACGCGGCGCGCCAGTTGCCCGGCCGGGCCGCCGCGCGCAGCGGCGCCGCGCCCCTGCACCAGCAGCGCGCGCCCGCCAAACGCGCGCGCCAGCTCGGGCAGCTCGCTCGACGTGCCCGGCCCGACGATGATCCGGCCGGCGGTGGCAAATTCGTAGCGCATAGATGCTCCTTATTCGCTCTCAGCTGACGCAGGCCCGCATTCACACGAGCGGAAGGTTGCCACAAAGCCTCAGAGCCTCGAAAGCGACTGGAGGCCACACATGCTTCGCGTTTTCGAGTCTTCGTGGCTATTTGACAGGACTTACG